>JAEVZE010000164.1 GCA_023392395.1 Bacillota bacterium | reverse complement strand
CGGTCAGGTTATTCATCAGGATGATGTCGTACTCGCCGGCCTGAAATGCGGAGGAGCGGGTGGTGGGTTCGCCGACGGTATACATCTCAAGACCGTCCAGGTAAGGCTTGCCCTCCTGCCAGTAGTTGGAGTTCTTGGCATACTTGACGTAGACGCCGGACTTGAACTCGGTCACCTGGAAAGGGCCGGTACCGCAGGAGGACTCCCGCAGCGCGTCGACATTCTCCAGCGCCTTGGGAGACATATAGTATACGAAGAAGCCTACGGACTCGAGCGTCGCGGAGTTCCAGGCCTTGAGCACCATCTTGACCGTATGTTCGTCGATGACTTCACAGCGGTCCACGTTGGCGGTTTCGTTGCGGTTGCACTTCTGGTACTCTTCGATGTTGCGTTTGACCGCTTCGGCGTTGAAGTCTGTGCCGTCGGCGAACTTCACACCCTGACGGAGCGTCCAGGTGATGCTGGGCTCGGAGGCGTCCGTTACCCATTCGGTGGCCAGCTTCGGGATGATGGCGCCGGTGGAATCATAGTAGGTCAACGACTCATAGGCGATGGTCAGGTAAGCCAATGAGGCGTTGTTCGTGCACTCGGGCGTATAGCCGGGGGTGGGGACGGTGATGTGGCTTGCGTAGCGCAGCACTCCGCCGGTCTTTTTCTCCGTCGTTGCCGAATCTGCGAACGCCGTCATCGACAGAACCAGAACCATCGCGAGTGTCAGGCAGAGAATTCTCGGGACCCTCTTCATTCCAGTTTCCTCCTCCTATATGCTCTTCCGGGCATACGCCCTGGAAAATCATTTCTATCGATCTCTGATCTGGTTTTCACACCCCGCAGCGTAACTGCACGCTTTGGGCCGCATCATATATCCGGGTTCCGAAGCGCCTCGTTGTTTCGTAAATATCGCGAGGATAAATCGTTGTACGTAAATCGTTGTACTTTATAGCGCGATTATATCTCATCGCACACTTATTCGTCAATTAGTTGAAAAGTATGATAATATCCATAAATTATTAGCGTATATGTATAGTCCTGTGCGTTCTCGTAATGCCGCGTGGCCACGAATCAACAGCACCGCGTTCCTTGCACGCGCAGACCACTAAATTGATCGTCGGCTCTTGTGAACTCACCGGAATAGTTCCACATTCCATCTCATGATCAAATGGGTCAGGCAGATTGAAACTGCTTCTATTCGGCCCAGTATCAGCGATGCCTACAAGCAAAATCCTCAATTCCCCGTTGACATCCCCCGACGTCACACTGGAATTTTGATGGCAGAAGCGCCGACAAAAGATTGCCATCCGATTCGCTGGAATCGGATGGCGTCTTTTCTGATCCGCTGTGATTATTGGAGTATGATCCTCGGTCGCATCCTGAGCATTGCACGGTCATCTACTACCGATGCAATCCTTGTTCGCGCAGGAACGCAAGCACTTTCCGGGGATCGTTGGCGGTGATCATCTTCGCGCCGTTGGCTATTGCCTCGGCGCAATGGGTCAATGAATCGTCCGGGAAGAACACCCAAGGTTCGACGCCGCGCGACAGGGCAGCTTCAAAGTCGCTCTTGTCCAAGACGGGTTTCTCCTTCCCCCCAAAAAGGCACGCGCAATATACGTAATCAAAGGGGTCGCGTGTGCGCTTTCCATGCAGGAGCGAATAGGGGTAATAGCCGTGCAGCGGGAAGGCGTGGTGATACTTTTCGTCAACGTACTCCAGGATTTCAGCGCTCCAGCTGTTGATCATCGCACGATCGGTCATCCCGTAGCGGTCCAGCAGCGCGATGCTCTTGTCCGCGGATTCCCACGCCCATTCGGCATCGGTCTCCGGGTAGTCCTTCAGCTCAACATTAAGGGTCATGTCCGGATAGTCCTGCAAAAACTCCAAGAATTCAATAAATGTGGGCACGCTCGTCCCGGTAAACCGGCTGTCCTTCCAGCTGCCGGCGTCCAGCTTTTTGATCTCAGCCAGCGTATGCTCCCGGATCAGGCCGGCGCCGTTCGTGCTGCGCTCGAGCTTATGGTCGTGCATCAGAATGATCTCGCCATCCTTGGTCATGTGCAGGTCCATTTCGATCTGGTCGATTGGATATTTCAGCGCGGATTCAAAGGACGGCAGCGTATTCTCCGGATAGTTCGCGCAATCTCCCCGATGGGCAGCCACACGCACTGGCTCGTCATACTTCCACATTCTGTCTTACTCCTTTATTCTGTATGTTTTAGGGCATCGCATCACACGGATAAGAGGCCGTCAACCACGCGGGGGAAGTCCCGGTAATCATCGATGGTCAGGAAAGAAAAGTCCGATCGATACACCGCTTCATCATTTCCGCCCAGCCCGTAATCGTCGCCAATATACACAACGTTTTCATGCAGAAGTCCCTCCTGCCGGCAGAAGCTGTCCAATGCGTGGTATTTGTCGAACGGCGCCGGAGCCATATCAAAGGAGGAGCTGCCGCCGACAAACACGCGGTACTCCGGGAAGGCAGCCACAACTTCAGCGTACATTTTCCGGCGCAAGGCGCGGTCGGGGTCAAAGGAAAGCTTTTTGTCAAGCGGGGCCTTCGTCCCCAGCAGCGGAAAAGTGATTGAGCCCGATTCATGGAACTCCACGCTGTCGCCTATATACCTTTCGTAACCCAAAGAACTGCGCAACCCAGCGATGATCTCCTGTACCTTATCCCGATCGCAAGGGAATTTCCGATCGAAGACGGGCTTCAACGCCTTTTCGTTCGCGTCATACCGGCTGTACTGCAGCCCGTAATTCCCGATGATGTCAATCGGGTACTGACCCATCTGCTTGAAAATCCGTGCGCACTGCCCTGCGCCCACCATGAGAAGGCGGTATCTTTTGCCAAGCCGGTCGAGCGTCTCACGGTTTTGCCCTTCCAGCATGGTCTTGTGCTGCGTAAGCGTTCCATCCAGATCCATGGCAATCAGTTTGATGGCTTTTGTGTTCATGTCGATGGCGCCTTTCTATAGTATAACACTGCCAATGCAGGGAGATGGTTTCGCTGCGAAGCAGGAACCGTAGCCAACCCTTTGAACTGCGCTGAAAAGCAGCGCGGCGTCTGCGGAAGGCGACGCTTCCCCTGCGGCGTTCGCGGAATTGAGGTCAGTACATTCTGATCTCAAAGACCCTTGCCGACTGGTACCCGTGCGTCGCTTTGACGATCAGGCGCAGCGCATCCGCCAGGACGGGCTCGTCAAGATCGATCACGTTGAGCCGCTGTCCGTTATCGGAAACACTGCGCTCATACACCGTCCTGCCGTTCAAACCCAGGACCACCTGATAGTCCTTGACGAGTTCCTCCGGCAGCCCTTTGACCTGCCGCTCCTTTACGGAGCTGGTGATGGACGGCATGATCTCCCGGGTCAGGTTCGGGTCGAACGTCAGCCGGATCTGGCGGATTGGTTTGGGGGAGGCGAGCGCCAGCTCAAGCCACACGCCGTCCGCTTCCAGCGGTCCGGATTCCCAAGCGTTTGAGATTCCGTCCACATCGCGGGAAACGCCGTTCAGCACATTGGATGCGGGACTCCCGGGTTTTTCGCTGGATGCGGATGCAATCGCTCCGCGAGCCATATCGGCGGGGTCCTCGTTTCGGAAACCGGGGATGTACAGGTCGTCCTTCAAGAGCGCCTGCTGGAGTTCCCGGATGTGCGCCCTGCCCACTTCCCGCGGGGTGATGCCGTTTTTAAGCGCCAGCGCCGCAGCGGTACCCGCTGCCTGTCCGCCGATTGCGCAGGTGCCCATCACCCGCGTGGAGCCGAACGCCAGCTTGCTGGCCGAAATGTCACGCCCCGCCATCATGAGGTTGTCGATGTTCTTTGAGTAGAAGCAGCGGTAGGGAATCGTGTACGCGCCATCGAAGTTCAGAATGCGAGAGGGCAGCTTGTCGAAGTCCAGGATACCGCCGCGCACGTGCTCGTCCATCGGCCAGCCGCCATAGGCCACCGCGTCGTCAAATACCCGGTTTGCTCGTACGTCGATTTCGGTCAGCACATGGTCGCCCATCAACCGCCGGCTCTCGCGGAAACCGGGCACGATGCCCACCCATTCCAGGTCGTAGTTGGCGGCGCCGTGGTCGCCGCAGTTCTTGATGTGATCCCACACGCCATAGACGCAGCGCATCAGTTCGTCCCGGATTTCCTCGGCCTGGTAGATGATGTGCTCGTACTGGCCGCCCAGCTCAATCCACCAATAGCCAGCGTCCATGGTGCTGAAGTGGGGCAGCGCCTTCATCTGCCCGGGTTTGAAATCGACGGGCTTGCCCATTTCGCCCAAGGCGCTGGTCTCATTGTAATGGGGGCGGTATTTCAGATCCTCTTCGCTGAAGGAGTAGGCCCAGTTGGGCTTCTCGAACCGTACTGGCTCGCCGCGGTTGACCGCCTGAAACATGAGCGTACAGCCCATGGTATCGTTGTTTGGCATATCCGGGGCGTTGGGTTCGCCGTAGGCATCTCGGCCCTCGCTGCCCATGCGCGACTCCGCGCCGGCCTGAGCGCCCAGCGAGCCATGCCCGGTGGCGTCGATGAACAGCGGCGCGCAAAATACATAGCGGGTTTCCGTGGTGTGCTGGAAGCACTCGATCGCTTCGATGCGGCTGCCATCCATCCGCACTGTTTCAAATGCCGTATTCAGATAGCAGTCCAGATTCTGCTGAAACCGCACCATCTCCCACAGGATTCCATCCCACACCGGGAACACAGCATAGGGGTTGCGCCGTTTGTTGGTAAGAAGCAGTTCCATCAACAGGCCGGTCTCGTTCAAGTCCTTCTTGGCGTTGTGGCAGCCCGCGCCGACGATGTGCATGCGCACCTCGCTGGACGCATTACCGCCGAACATGCTGCGTGCCTGCACAATCGCCGTCCTTGCTCCGTGCCGCGCCGCGGCAATCGCCGCGAACATGCCCGAGAGCCCGCCGCCCACCACGACCAGGTCATACCGTTTTTCAAGGGTCCTTGGGATTGGCATCTCAAGCAAATCCTTCCCGCACAGGCGTTATGTGTTCCGGGTGCGAACAACCTGTACGTTGGCGTGTTCCGACAGGCAGTTCACGATGTCTTTGTAGGTGGTCTTTCCCTTCATATCCAGCGTATAGAGGTTGGTATAGAGGTTGTATTCGTCCTTGTTCTCCACGTGAAAATCGACATCCAGAACCTCTACGCCCATCTTCTGGAAGCATTCGTTGATAAACGCGATCGTCTCAACCCGGTGGATGAATTTGACTTCCACGTTTTTGACCGCGTTGACCTTAACCACCTTTTGCAGCAAGGTCAAAGTGATCATGACGATGGCGCAGCCCACCGCCGCAAGGCCGTAGAAGCCCATGCCCGCGACCAGGCCCAGGCAACCGGCGTTCCATAGGGACGCGGCGGTGGTGAGTCCGGCGATCTTTTTCTGAGCGATGAAGATGGTTCCGGCGCCCAGAAAGCCGATCCCGCTGACCACTTGCGCGCTGATGCGGCCCAGCGTGACCGTCACGCCGCTGTCGGCGTACTGCAGATTCAAGTTCAGGGCATCAATTACCAGATACCTTTCCATGACGGCGATCACAGCCGCGCCTACGCAGACCAGCACATGCGTCCGCATGCCAGCCGGCCTGTTTTTTCGTTCCCGCTCAACGCCGATGACGCAGCCAATCGCCGTCGCCAAAAGCAACCGCAGCCCAGCTTCCCACCAAGTCACACGCACAACCCCTTCCGCCCTGCGGCAATGTGCCTGCGCGCGAATGGCGGCTGGTTCCGCAGATTCATCGCCGCGCCGGCTCCCATTCCTTATTTAGGGACAGTCATTTCAGCATGGCGCGGATTTTGTCCGCGTCCTGCGCATAGTCGCTCAGTCCCGAGACGGCGTTGCCGTTGTATTCCATGATGAAATGCGCATCCGGGGTGTACAGGCGCGCGCCTTCTCCAAAACGCTTCCAGTCGATCACGCCCGTACCCACGCGCTGGTGCAGGTCCTCGTGGCCGTCGTTGTCATGCATATGGTACGCCTTCAGGCGGCTGCCCAGCGCCTTCTGCACCGCATAGATATCCACGCCTCCCAACGCGGCGTGGCCTGTATCGACGATGCAGTTCAGCGCGGGGTTGTTTTTGAACACGCGCAGAAAGTCTTCCTGGTCGCAAAGCGTCTTCATGCCGTGGCCATACGCGAGATTTTCCACCAGCATGGCGACGCCTTCCCGCTCGCAGATGTCGTTCAGCCGGGCCAGGCGGTCCTCCACCCGTTTGAGGCGCTCAGCCTTTTCCTTGGGGCTCGGCGCAACGGGGTAGGGCGCGTTCATGTGAACGACATAGCCGTCGGCGCCAAACTTGTGGTAAAGGCGGAAGGGCTGTTTGAGGTATTCGATCATCGCATCCTCATGGGGCGTAAGCGACATCTCCGTGATAGACCCCTGGTAGGGTGCGTGAATGCTGAATTTGCCCGTGCGCTCGCGCATGATTTCCGTCAAAGCGAGCTCCCAATAGGTTTCGCCGCCCCACTCGTAGAAGATCTCAACTCCAATTTCAGGGGGCAGTTTTCCCATGTTGTAGATGGGGTGGCCGCAGAAGCCCAGAGACGAAACGCTGATGTTCATTCTAATTCCTCCGTATGGTTCAGCCCTTGATGCCGGAGCTGATAAATGCGTTGATGATGTGGCGCTGCATGAACACGTAGACGATCATGACAGGCAGGGAAGCCAGCGTGGCGGTCGCCATGAAGGGCCCCCAGCGGTTGCCCATTTCAAAATCCAAGAACTGCTTGAGCCCTACGGTGAGCGTGCGGCTCTCGGGTTTGGTCAGCACCAGCAACGGCCAGAAGTAAAGGTTCCACGACTCGATGACGGTGAGGATGCAGATGGCGGAGATGGCGCCTTTGCAAAGGCCAAAGGTAACGTTGCGCATCGCCCAGAAAGAGCCCGCGCCTTCAATCTGCGAGCATTCGTAGTACGCGCGCGGCACGCCCCGGACGTTCTGATACAGATAGAAGAAGGTTGTGGCGTTGGCTACGTTGGGCAGGATGACCGAGGTCCATGTGTTGAGCAGTTTCATATCGCTGATGAGGATGTAGTTGGGGATCATCGTCACCTGGAAGGGAATGACCATCGTGATCAAGAGAAAGTAGGTGACCGCGGAATTGAGCTTTGTCCGGTAGTAGCCCAGCGAAAACGCGGCCAGAAACGAAACCAGAATCTGCAGGAAGGAAATACCGGCCGTCGTGGCCAGGCTGTTCTTGAACCAGCTGCCGATGTCGTAGGAGGCGAAGACCTCGCGGTAATGGTCCAGCGTGAAGTGTTTGGGGATCAGATAAATTTCATTTGAGAACAGCTCATCCGCGCTCTTTATGGAGGAGGAGATCATCCACAGCACCGGGAAAATGCACGCGGCCAGAAAAAGGATCAGCGTCACGTTCAGAATGATCCTCTTGGCGGAGGGCATCTTATGATGATTCATGGTTCCCAAACCCTCCCATCGTTCGCATCATGATGACCGTGATGATCAGGAAAATCACGGAAGTAAATACCGCGATGGCGCTGGCCATGCCGATATTGTAATACTTGAAGCCAAATTCATAGATGACGTAGGACAGGTTGGTCGTGGTGTAGGAAGGACCGCCCTGTGTCAAGAGGTTGATGGCGGTAAAGGCGCGCTCCGCGGCAAAGATGACGCTGGTCAAAAGCATGTAAACCGTGGTAGGCCCAAGCAGCGGGAACTTGATGTGCCAGAAGCATTGCCATCCGTTGGCTCCGTCGATGGTGGAGGCTTCTATGCAGTCCTGGGAGACATTCAGAAGCCCCGCCAGGAACAGGATCATGTTCTGGCCCATGTACTTCCAGCCGCATACCAGAACAATGGAGAAAAATGCAGTCTTGGGATCACTGACCCACGCGTACTCCGGAAGGCCAACCTTGCTTAAGATGTTGTTGAGCACGCCATAGCTGGGGTTGTACATCCACACCCAGACGATGCAGATGATCGAGAACGCCAGGATCGTAGGCATGAAGTACAGCGCCTTGTAGAAGCCCTGCGCATGACGGTTGCGCACGTTTAGCAGCATGAGCGCCAGGACCAGTGGAACGACGATGAAAAAAGGCAGCAGCGCAACGATGTAGGAAAACGTATTGGTAATGCCC
>JAEVZE010000162.1 GCA_023392395.1 Bacillota bacterium | reverse complement strand
TTGCTATGCCCCGGCGCACGTCCTCAGTGCCTGACGTGCAGTGCTATGCCCCGGCGCACATCGTCAGCGCCCCGGCGCGGCGTACAGCCCTTTGGAAAAATAGCGGTCGCCCCGGTCCGGAAGGATGGCCACGATGTTGCCCTGGACGCCGGAGCGCGAGAGTGTAAGCGCCGCGGACAGCGCCGCGCCCGAGGAGGAGCCCGCGATGATGCCCTCCAGCCGCGCGAGCATTCTCGCGCCGGAGAACGCCTGCTCGTCCGTCACCTTGATCACCCGGTCCACCAACGCCATGTCCATTGTGGCCGGGATGAAGTCGTTGCCGATGCCCTCCATCTCGTAGCAGCGCGCCTCGCCGCCGCCCATCGTGGAGCCCACCGGGTCTGCCAGCACGCCCTGAACTGCGGGATTGCGCTCCTTCAGGTAGCGCACCGCGCCGGTAAACGTGCCACCGCTGCCCGCACCGGCCACGAGATAGTCCACCTGCCCGTCCAGTGTCTCCCAAATCTCAGGGCCTGTGCCCTCGTAGTGCGCGAGCGGGTTGGCCGGGTTTTCAAACTGCTTGAGCGACACCGCGCCGGGGATCTCCCGCCGCATCCGCTCCGCTTCTTCCGCCGCGCCCAGCATGCCGCCCTCCCGCGGGGTGTTGACCACCTCCGCGCCCAGCGCCGCCAGAAGCGTCTGCTTCTCGATGGAAAACTTGGTGGGCACCACGAAGATCACGCGATACCCGCGGTTCAGCGCCGCCAGCGCGATGCCAAGGCCGGTATTGCCCGCGGTGGCCTCTACGATCGCGCCGCCGGGCTTCAGCTGCCCGCTCGCCTCGGCGAAGTCGAGCATCTTCAAGCCAATGCGGTCCTTCACGCTGCCGCCGGGGTTCCACAATTCCAGCTTCGCAAACACGTTCACACCCTCCGGCGCGCCGACGTGGTTCAGTTTCACCAGCGGCGTATTTCCGATCAACGCCTTGACGCCGTCAAAGTACCGCATGCTCATTGCTCCTTTCCCGCTTCCAGCGCGGCCAGAAGGTCCTTTAAGATGTCCTCTTTGTGCTCGATGCCGGCGGAAAGCCGGATCAGCCGGTCGGTGATGCCAAGGTTTTTCCGGATCTCCTCCGGGATCGACGCGTGGGTCATCGTGGCCGGGTGGCAGATGAGCGACTCCACGCCGCCCAGGCTCTCGGCCAGCGCGATCAGCCGGACGGAGGCGAGTGTTTTACGCACGTCGTGCCCTTCCGCAAGCTCGAAGGAGAACACCCCGCCTGCGCCGCCCGCCTGGGCCTTGTTGAGCGCGTATCCCGGATCGGACTTTAGCCCCGGATAGTACACCCGCTTGACCGCCGGATGGGCGGCCAGCGCCTCCGCGAGATACTGCGCGTTCTCCGTGTGCCGGTCCATCCGGACGGCCAGCGTCTTGATGCCGCGGATCAGCAGGAACGAATCAAACGGCTGCAGGATGCCGCCGGTGGCGTTCTGGACAAAGGCCAGTTTTTCGGCCAGCTCCCTCCCCTTGACCACAACAAGCCCCGCGATCAGGTCGCTGTGCCCGCCCAGGTACTTCGTGGCGCTGTGAATCACGATGTCCGCGCCCAACCCGATGGGTCTTTGATAGTAGGGCGTCAGGAACGTATTGTCCACCGCCATCAGGATGCCGCGCCGCTTGCACACCGCCGCCAACGCGAGAAGGTCGGTCACCGTCATCAGCGGGTTGGCCGGGCTCTCTACCAGCAGGAGCTTTGCGTCCTCCGGGATCGACCGCTCCAGTTTCGCGGGGTCGGACGCGTCCACCAGCGAATAGGTAAGCCCGAACCGGCTGAACACCTTATCCAGAATGCGGTAGGTGCCGCCATAGACGCTTGAGGGGATCAGCACCCGGTCGCCCGCGTTCAGCAGCGTCAGCACCGCGCCGATGGCCGCCATGCCGGATGCGAACGCAAACCCGGCATCCCCGCCCTCGAGGTCCGAAATCAGTGCCTCCAGCGCCGCCCTCGTCGGGTTGCCGGTGCGCGAATACTCATAGGCCGGGTGCCCGCCCAGCTCCTGCTGCCGGTAGGTCGAAGTCTGGTAGATTGGCACGTTGACCGCGCCGGTGTGCGGGTCGCCATCGTGCCCCGCGTGGATCAGTTTGGACTCCAATGCCAGATCGCTCATGTCCATCACTCCAAAACCTTAATTCATATCTGAATACTATGCTTAGATTATACGCCGCGTTCCGGCCCCTGTCAACAGCGCGCAAACTTTTTCATGGATCCTAACACAAGGAATTTATGCTTTGTATTCGCTCACCGGGCAGACCAAATGCGGCGTATCAAAAACCGCGCCCCCTTGAAGAAGCGCGGCATCGGACTTATGGCAAACCCCGTCGTTCTTTCCAATCGTTCCCGGCGACCTGTGCGCCGGGAAAGAGTTTCAGGCACCAGTGCGAACACTGGTGCCCGAAACATCTCCTTCGGTCAGTGAGCCGCCCGGAAATTCCTCAGAATTTCAGGCTCACGAAGTCTTCTTATGCGATAAAAAGCCGCAAAGCGGATTTTTATCGCTCATCAAACGGATGGAGCACGCCGTCCTTTTTGTACCCGATGACCGTTTCCAGGTTGACGTCGTGGCAGGAGCGGAAGATGTTCATCTCCACGTTCGGGTTGGTCTTTTTGAGATTCGCGATCAGCGCCTTCACCTCGGCACGCTTGCCGCCGCCGCCGTCGCCCAGCGCGCAGTTTTCCGTGAACCGGCAGGCGCAATTGAGAAACGTCAGGTGGTTCACCTGCCGCCAGGCGATGATGTCCTTCTCCCGCACCATGTACATAGGCCGGATCAGCTCCATGCCGGGGTAGTTTGTGCTGCGAAGCCGGGGCATCATGGTCTTCATCTCGGCGCCGTAGAGCATACTCAGAAGCACCGTTTCGATCACATCGTCAAAATGATGGCCCAGCGCGATCTTATTGGCGCCTAGCGCCTGCGCGTTTTTGTATAGGTGGCCGCGCCGCATCTTCGCGCACATGTAGCAGGGGTTCTGATCCATCGACGCCACCGCGTCGAAGATGTCCGTTTCGAAAATGTGAATGGGCAGCTCCATCAGCTTCGCATTCTCCTCAATCAGGCGGCGATTCAGCGGATGGTAGCCCGGGTCCATCACGAGAAACGACAGCTCAAACGGCGTGTTGCCGTGGCGCTGGATCTCCTGAAGGCATTTGGCCATCAAAAACGAATCCTTGCCGCCCGAAATGCAGGCGGCGATGTGGTCGCCCGGCTGGATCAGGCGGTAATCGCTGAGCGCTCGGGTGAACGAGCGCCAGATGGTCTTGCGATAGGTTGTGATGATGCTGCGCTCAATTTTCTGGCTGTTTTCCATCCGATCCCTCCAAAGCCCGAAGACTTTGCTCAAACGTTTGTAAAAAGCGGTCAATCTCGCCGTCCGTGGTCAGGTGGCTGAGGCTAACGCGCATGGTCTGAAGCGCGCGCTTTCGGTCCCCGGTCATCGCCAGCACCGGGTGCGACGGCGAAGCGGGCGCGCAGCACGCGGATTTGGACGACACATACACGCCGCCCTCCGATAGAAGCGCGATCATCTGCCCCGCGCGCGCGCCGGAGAGGCTGATATTCAGGATGTAGGGCGACGCGTCCAAGGGGCTGTTGAGGGTGACATGCCTCATGCCCGCGAACGCCCCGCGCAGCCTATTGTTGAGGCGGGCGACCGCCTCCAGCCGCTCTTCCAGGGTTTTCAGCGCCTCCTCCAGTGCGGCCTCCGCCGCGACAGTCAGCGCCAGCGCGGGCGTCCCGCCCCGGTAGGGGGTCGCGCCACTGCCGCCATGCCACAGCGGCGTCAGGCGCATGCCGCCGCGTGCGATGAGGACGCCGCTGCCGGTCAGCCCATAAAACTTGTGGGGCGACAGCGTGACCAGGTCTACGCAGGAGAAATCCATCGGCAGTTTTCCGACCGCCTGCGTGGCGTCTACGTGCAGGTGGCAGCCCGGAAAGCCCTCAAGCGCCGCGCGCACCGAACCGATTGGCTGGACGACGCCAACCTCGCTGTCCACCGCGCACAGTGAAACCAGGATGGTGTCCGGGCGCAGGAGCGCCTTCAGGTGCTTTAGGTCCACCTGGCCGTCCGGCCGCACGTTCACGAAGTCCAGCTCAAAGCCCTCCGCCTTGAGCGCGGTCATCGGCCCGGTCACCGACGAATGCTCCATCCGCGAGGTGATCAGGTGGCGGCCCCGGCTCTGGTAGGCGTGGGCCGCGCCGAGGATGGCCAGGTTGTTGGCCTCGGTCGCGCCGGAAGTCATCACAACTTCGTCCGGCTGCGCGTGGAGCATCGCGGCGATGTGCTCGGTCGCCCGGTCCAGACGCTGCCTTGCGGCAAAGCCTGCCGCGTGCGAAGCGTTCGGGTTCGCTTTAAACTCGCGGGCGGCCGACGAAAAGGCGGCCAGCACGGTTTCGGAAACCGGCGTATCCGCGGCGTAATCCAGATAGATCATATTTGTCTCCCACGCAAAAATGGGCCGCGTAAGGGCCGCAGATGATTGTAGTACGCCGGACGGAATCTGTCAAGATAGTCGATCAAACCGCTATGATTTCCATCGTGTGCGCACGTCCCGCCGAATTTTATCAAATTGGCGTTGACAGCGTTCGAACGCGCCACTATACTAAGGCATAGTTTTGCTCTATGAATACGGTATAATCGCAAATCGCTCGGTTTGCGCCCGGATGGAGGCTTTCTTGTGGTCAAGGTGCAGGGCGTGCGCAAGGCGTTCGGCGAAAATCAGGTACTCAAGGGCATCGATCTGACGGTTCAGGACGGCGAGGTCGTCACCATCCTCGGCCCCAGCGGTTCCGGGAAGACGCCGCTGCTTCGGTGCGTCAACTTCCTGGAAAAGCCGGACGAAGGGATCATCTCGGTCGGCGGCCTGTCCGTCGACGCCCGGCACGTGACCAAGGCGCAAAAGCTGGCCATCCGCCGCAAAACCGCGATGGTATTTCAGCTGTACAACCTCTTTAAAAACAAGACCGCGCTGGAAAACGTCGCGGAGGGTCTTGTCGTCGTCCAGAAGATCTCAAAGTCTCAGGCGCTTGAAAAGAGCCGGGAGATGCTGGCCCAGGTAGGGCTCATGGACAAGCTGGACGCATACCCCAGCGAGCTCTCCGGCGGGCAGCAGCAGCGGGTGGGCATCGCGCGGGCGCTGGCGCTGGACCCGGAAGTGATCCTGTTTGACGAGCCGACCAGCGCGCTGGACCCGGAGCTGGTGGGTGAGGTGCTCTCGGTCATGCGCGCAATCGCGCAGCGGGGCATGACGATGATCGTGGTCACCCACGAAATGCAGTTTGCCAGGGACATCGCTTCGCGCGTGGTGTTCATGGACGGCGGGGTCGTCGTGGAGGAGGGCGCGCCGGGCGACATCTTCACGGCTCCCAAGGAGGAGCGCACCCGCCAGTTCCTCCGGCGCATCACGCCCGCGGGCAACTACGAGATCTGATGCAAGCACAAGCAGAGCCTTTCGCGTGATGCGAGAGGCTCTTTTTAGAGCGGTGGAAAACCATCAGAGGTTTTCCACCGCGAAGGAAGAAAACTGCGTGAGCCTGAAATTCTCACGAATTTCCGGGCGGCTCACTGACCATAGGGATTGTTTCTGCCATCAGTGTACGCACTGATGGCAGAAACACGTTTCCGGCGCGCAGGTCGCCGGAAACGATTGAAGCTCTTCGGGACTTTGTTGATGCTCTGAGAGCCTTTCGCGTGAAGCGAAAGGCTCTCAGTTTTTGCTCCGCCGGTGTCAGGCGCGCTTGGCGTCGCCGCGCCTCAGGTGCTTTTCAGACCACGCGATCAGGCGCTCGCACAGGAAGCTGATCGCCCAGTAAATCAGCGCCGCGGCCAGGAACACCTCGGCGTTTCGGAACGAGCGCCCGCCGATGATGCGCGCCTTGGCCATGATTTCGGTAACGGAAATCGTGAACACCAGCGAGGTGTCCTTGAACAGGCCGATCAGGGAATTG
>JAEVZE010000133.1 GCA_023392395.1 Bacillota bacterium | reverse complement strand
CCCCCGAAAGACAGATGGGTGCGGAAAAAAGAACCTTCTTACAAGGCGCTTTCAGACCGCAACCGCTCCATCTCTCTTTTCCAGACGGCGCAAGCGCCGGCCGGATGGGAATCCCTCCTAAAGTTTCGTCCACTGCCGTTCTCATGATGGCACAGCACATGTGCGTTTGTCAAGAGGCTCTTTTCAGCCGATCATCCGCCGTTCAGCAGATTCTTGGCAGCCCTTCGCCGGAGAGCGGAGGCAGGATGCGGCGGCCGCCAAGTTCCGTGACCAGCGTCACGCCCTTCCCCGCCTTGATGCTTCCGATGCGCTGTGCGTGCTCGCCATAACGGCTGGCGCGGAGGATTGAGAGCGCTTCATCCGCCCTGTCTCCCGGCACAACGGCGATCAGTTTGCCCTCGTTGCCCATGTACATGGGGTCAAGCCCCAGGATGGAGCACAACCCCCGCACTTCCCGGTTCACGGGAATGCGCTTCTGTTCCACCTCGATCTGGCATTTGGAGGCGGATGCGACCTCATTCAAAATGGTGGCTAGGCCCCCGCGCGTCACGTCCCGCAGCGCGTGCAGTGGGATGTTCGCGCTCTGCAGCGCGCGCACCATAACATTTAGCGGCGCGTCGTCGCTGACGATGCCGTTTTCGATGCCCATGCGGCTGGACAGGATGCAGGCGTGATGGTCGCCCAGGTTCCCGGACAGGATCAGCGCGTCGCCGGGCATTGCGCCCGCGATCGACACCGCGTCGCCCAGAATCGCGCCCACGCCGGCGGTGGTGATGATGAGTCCGCCGCTGCCCTCTACCACCTTGGTATCCCCCGCCACGATTTTGACGCCCGCCTCGTCGGCGGTTTCCCGCATCGACCGGGCGATCCGGTCGAGATCTCCGGTCTCCATGCCCTCCTCGATGGCAAACGACGCCGTCAGGTACATTGGCGTCGCGCCCGCCATCAACAGGTCGTTGACTGTACCGCACACCGAGAGCCTTCCAATATCTCCGCCGGGGAAAAACAAAGGTTTAACCACAAAGGCGTCCGTGGTCATGGCGATGCGCTTGACCGGCAGTTCCAATACCGCCGCGTCGCCCATCGGGTCCAGGTATTCGTTGGCAAAGTGCTTCGCGAACACCTCCTGGATCAGCTCGCCCGTCTGCATCCCGCCGCCGCCGTGCGCCATCTCGATCTTCACGCGCCCGCCTCCCTCGTCCAGATTCCGCAGGAGCCCTCCGCCGACACCATGCACGCGCCCACCGGGTGCGTCGGGTCGCAGCCGCGCTGAAACAGCGGGCATTCGCTCGGCACGATACGCCCCAGCATCACGTCGCCGCAGCGGCAGGCGGGGCTCTCCGCGCCTCGGGGCAGTTCTCCGGGCCAGGCGTCAAACTGCGCGTATTTGCTTCGCAGTTTCAGGCCGGAGCCTGGAATTTCTCCGATTCCCCGCCACCGAGCGTCCGCGCTCTCAAAGTACTTCGCCACCGCCTCCATCGCGGGCGGGTTTCCCGCCTTGGAGACGGCGCGGGGGTACAGGTTGGCCGCGCTTGGCTTTCCCGCTTCTCTCTGCCTCAGGATCTCGCCAAGGGCCAGCAGGATGTCCTGTGGCTCAAAGCCCGCAACGACGAATGGCTTTTGAAATTCCGCCGCCAGCGGCTCGAAGGCCTCACTTCCAGTCAAAACCGCCACATGGCCGGGGCATAAAAAGGCGTCGATGCCCCGGTCGGCCGCCGCCAGAAAGCGAAGCGGCTGGATCATCGTCTTGAGCGCCGACACCAGTTGAATGTTGCCAAGGCCCGCCTTCTCCGCTTCCTGGACAAGCAGCGCGTACACCGGCGCGGTCGTCTCAAACCCCACCGCAGCTACGACGCAGGTCTCCTCTGGGTGTAGGGTGGCGTAGGCGATCACATCGTGCGGCCCCAGAAACATTGAAACGCGCCCACCCGCGGCCTTGGCCCCGGCAAGGCTCAGCTTGCTGCCGGGTACCCGGAGCATGTCGCCGAAGGCAAACACGCGGAAGCCGGATCTGAGCGCAATCTCGTTCAGCGCGTCGATGAAGCCTGGCTCCGTCACGCACACCGGGCAGCCCGGGCCAGACACCAGCCGGATCGCTTCGGGCAACAGCGCCCGAATGCCCGACCGCGCGATGGCGGCTGTGTGGGTACCGCATACCTCCATCACCTTGAGCGTCGGCCCGTCGTAGCGCCGGATGCGCGAAAGCAGTTCCTCCGCCGTCATAGCAGGCCTCCGATTTCCTCGTGCAGCACTTCGATCTCCCGCGCGGCTTCAGGCGTCAGGATCTGCATCGCGTAGCCCGCGTGCACCAGCACCCATTCCCCGATTTTCGGCTGCACAAAACCCACGTGCACGCTGACGCGGTTGCCCAGCACGTCCACCTTCGCCCAATCCCCGTCCATGGACACCACGACGCCCGCAGCGGCGACGCACATAAAAATCACCTCATTGTAGACTAACCTCGTCGAACCATGCAATCGTTCCCGGCGACCCATGCGCCGGGAACGTGTTTCATTTATCAGTGCGAACACTGATAAATGAAACAATTCCGCCTGTCAGTGAGCCGCCCGAAAATTCCGCAGAATTTTAGGCTCTCGCAGTCCTCTTCCTTCGCGTTGAAAAGCCGCCCGGCGAATTTTCAACGCTCGCTTGCGACAAATGCCTGCCCCAGGCTGATCCCGCCGTCGCCCGGCGGCACCTGGCGGTTGATGAATCCGTTCAATCCCTGCGCTCGGAACCGCGTCAGGCACATTTCCGTCAGCAGACGGTTCTGGAATACGCCGCCAGACAGCGCCACGTCCCGGACGCCATGACGTCCGCACAACGAACAACAGACGCGCGTCACCATGTCCGCCACCGCCCTGTGGAAGCCCAGCGCCAGCGCCGGAACGTTTCCGCCCGCAGACAGCGCCCGGATGAGGGGCCGCCAGTCCGCGACGATGCACCCGTCCTGTTCCAGAAGATCAAAGGCAAGTTTTGCGGGCACCACGCCGTCCCGCTTTGCCAGCGTCGCTTCCCGCTCCAGCAGGATCGCGCATTCGCCCTCGTACCGGTTTTCTGGGCAGATGCCCAGGATCGCCGAAGCCGCGTCAAACAGCCTGCCCATGCTGGAGGACTCCACCGTGTTGATCTTGAGCGCCAGCGCCTTTTCCAGCACGTCCCAGCCGGGGGTTTCCGGGCAGATGCCGCTCATGGCCTGATAGCAGGCGGCGGTCTTTAAAGCATCCCGCATGGATTCGTCGCCGCCCGCCATCAAAACGGGCAGCAGGTGCCCGACGCGCCGGAACCGCGCGCCTTCGCACAGGAGGAACTCGCCTCCCCAGACGGTGCCGTCCGGGCCGTAGCCAGTGCCGTCAAAGGCCACGCCCAGCGCGCGGGAAAGTGCGTGCTCCGCCATCACCGAGGCGATGTGGGCGTGGTGGTGCTGGACTCCGGCGACCGGAAGCCCCATCCCCCGGGCGTAGGAAGCGCTGAAATAGCGCGGGTGAAGATCACAGGCGGCCTTTTCCGGCTTCGCATTCAGGAGCATTTGCAGATTGTCCGCGATGCGCCCATACCGTTCGGAACAGCCCATGTCTTCCAGATCGCCGATGTGCGGGCCGACGTAGGCATTCTCGCCCTCCAGCACACAACAAGCGGCCTTCAGGTCACCCCCCGCCGCGAACAGCCGCCCGCCGCCCGCGATCGGGATGGGCAGCGGCGCGTAGCCCCGCGCGCGGCGCAAAATCTGAGGCGCGCCGCCAAAAACCCGCGCCACCGAATCATCCAGCGGGTTTTCGATGGGCCGGTCGTGGGTCAGGATGCCCGAAAGCTCCGGCGCGAACGCGCGAAGCTGTTCTTCTTCAAAGAGAATCGGCTCTCCGCTGACGTTGGCGCTGGTCATGACCAGCGCCGTTGCGCCGCCCTCCGCCACTTTTTCCAGCAGCAGGTGGTGCACCGGCGCGTACGGCAAAAAGCAGCCGTATTCCAGGCTGCCCTGGGCGACGTTATGGCTGAACGCAGAGGTTTTGACCGAAAGCAGCACGATGGGGCGCGCGAAGCTGGTCAGAAGCGCCCGTTCCGCCGGGCCGACCTCGCAGACGGCTTTGATGTCCCGAATGTCCCGGAACATCAGCGCGAACGGCTTGCGCTCCCGGCCCTTCAGCGCGCGAAGGCGCGCCACAGGCTCCGTTTGCGGCAGGCAGCACAGGTGGTAGCCGCCGATGCCCTTGACCGCCACGATGCCGCCCCCGAGGATGTCCCGGGCAGCGCATGCGATTGGCTCGGGCTGCTCCGCCCCGGCTGCCAGATATTTCAGCTTCGGGCCGCAGTCCGGGCAGGCGATGGTCTGGGCGTGAAAGCGCCGATCATCCTGCGCCGTATACTCCGCCGCGCAGGAAGGACACATTGGGAAGGCGCGCATGGTGGTGGCCTCCCGGTCGTAGGGCAGCGCGTTCAGGATCGAATAGCGCGGGCCGCAGGCGGAGCAACTGATGAACGGATGCCCATGCCTCCGGTCTTTCGGATCACGCATCTCCCGGAGGCAGTCGTCACAGACCGGCGCGTCGGGCGGGATCAGCGTTGGCAGCGCCGCGTTCTCGGGCGCGACGCCGCTTTCCAGGATGCGAAAGCCCTCCGCATCAAATGGTTCGGCCTCGCGAACTTCCATGCGAAGGATGGAGAACCGCGTTTGAATCTCCTGAATCAGCGAGTCAATCGCGTCCGGGGCGCCGGAAAACACACACTCCACCAAGCCACCCGCGTTCCGCACCCAGCCGGTCACATTTTTTTCCGCCGCCAGTCTCGCCACCGTGGGCCTGAAGCCCACGCCCTGAACGAGACCTGCGAAGGCTACGCTTTGGGTTGCGCGCGGTGGTTGAGCCACGTTGCCACCTCTTGGAAGCCCTCGCCGGTGCGTGCGCAAACGCGAAAGACCTGGGCGCTCTGGTTGAGCGCGCGCACACCCTTCAGGTAGTAGGCCTCGTCGAAGTCCACGTGCGGGGCCAGGTCCACCTTGTTGATCAGGATCACGTCCGCCTTCTCAAACGCCAGCGGGTACTTGTAGGGCTTGTCGCTGCC
>JAEVZE010000125.1 GCA_023392395.1 Bacillota bacterium | reverse complement strand
ATATTGACCGACGATCTGGAGGCGCTGTCCCGCTTGGGCGCAGCTTCCGGCACAGCGGTGACGCGGCTGGACGAAGGCCATTTCGAATACGCACTGGCTTCCAAGGTGCTGCTAAGCCATTTCAACGTCAAGAACCCCGCGGCGCTGGGGCTTGAGGGCATGCGGCTGGCGGTTTCGGCGGCGGGTGCGCTGATGCGCTACCTCACCGAGACGCAGAAGAACGCGCTTTCCCACATTCTGGAGGTCAAGCGTTACGAGCGCGACCTGTGCATGCAAATCGACCGGGTGGCGGCAAGCAGCCTGGAATTGACTGAAACCATCAAGGGCCGGCGCGCCGGGTCGCTTTTGTGGCTCCTGGACAAGGCGGAGACTGCCATGGGCAGCCGCGCGCTGAAGGGCTGGATCGAGCGGCCGCTGGTGAAAAAAGACCAGATTGATGAACGGCTGGATGCGGTAGGCCAGTTGAAGGAGAATGCCTTCCTGGCAGACGCGCTGCGGGAATCGCTCCGCGGCGCCTACGACATCGAGCGGCTACTCTCCAAAATTGCCTACGACACCATCGGCGCCCGCGACTGCCTGGCGCTTCAGTCCACGCTTTCCCGCGTGCCGGAGCTCAAACGGTCTCTGAACGATTTTGCTAGCAAACTTCTGCACTCGGTGGACGAGCTGCTTAATCCGCTGGAGGACATCTCCCAGCTGCTTGAGCGCGCGATATCGCCGGACGCGCCGCTGTCCATCAAGGAGGGTGGCATCATCCGGGAGGGCTACAGCGAGGAATTGGACCGCCTGCGCCGCGCGTCCGTCGAGGGCAAGACGTGGCTCTCCGACGTGGAGCGCCGGGAGCGGGAGTCCACTGGCATCAAGAACCTGAAGGTGGGCTACAACCGGGTCTTCGGCTACTACATCGAGGTCACCAAGTCCTTCTACGACCTGGTGCCCTACCGCTATACCCGCAAGCAGACGCTGGCCAACTGCGAGCGCTTCATTACCGAGGAACTGAAGGAACTGGAGCGCGCCATCCTTGGCGCGGAGGAGAACGCCGTCCAACTGGAATACACGCTGTTTACCGAGATCCGCGTGAAGCTTTCCGAGGCGCTGCCAAGGCTCCAGCGCACCGCGCAGGGCGTGAAGCTTCTGGACGCGCTTTCTGCCTTGGCCAAGGTCGCGCAGGAGAACGATTACGTCCGCCCGCAGATCTTGGAGGAAGGCGGCCTTTCCATCAAGGACGGACGTCACCCGGTGGTCGAGCAATCACTGGGCCACGACCGGTTCGTGCCCAACGATACAACGCTCAATGATGAGGCCCGCATGATGATCATCACCGGCCCCAACATGGCCGGCAAGTCCACCTACATGCGGCAGGTGGCGCTGATCGCGCTGATGGCCCACATGGGTTCCTTCGTACCCGCGGCCTCTGCCGAGATCCCGATCATCGACCGCATTTTCACCCGCGTCGGCGCTTCGGACGATTTGTACGCCGGTCAGTCCACCTTCATGGTGGAGATGACCGAGCTGGCCGCCATCTTGAAGTACGCAACGCCCAGGAGCCTGTTGGTCCTGGACGAAGTGGGGCGGGGCACCAGCACGTTTGACGGCCTTTCCATCGCATGGGCGGTGGTGGAGCACATCGCAGAAAAGACCCGCGCCAAGACGTTGTTCGCCACCCACTACCACGAGCTCAGCGAGCTGGAAGGGCGGCTCCTCGGGGCAGTTAACTACCGCATCACCGCCCGGGAGCAGGGCGATCAGGTGATCTTCCTGCGCAAGATCATGCCGGGCGGTGCGGACCGCAGCTACGGCGTGGCGGTGGCTTCGCTGGCCGGGCTGCCCGCGTCGGTCATATCCAGGGCGCGCCAGATCATGGCGAGGTTGGAGGTCAGCGGACAGGACCAGGGCACGATCGGAAAGAACATCCTGGACAAGCGTAAGAACGCGGGCAACCGCCAGGTGGGCCTGACGGATTACCGCCCGATGGAGCTGATCGAACAGCTACGGGAAGTCGACGTGATGGGCATGACGCCGGTGGAAGCGCTGAATTTCTTGTTCAAGCTGACCGAGCAAGCACGGAGGATATAGCATGATCCGGATCCTGGATGCCGCGACCGTGGGGCGCATCGCCGCCGGCGAGGTGGTGGAGCGGCCCAGTTCCGTGGCCAAGGAACTGATTGAAAACGCGCTGGACGCGGGCGCGACCTCGATCACCGTCGAGATGCGCGACGGTGGGTCGAGCTTTTTGCGCGTCACCGACAACGGAAGCGGCATCCCGCCCAGCGAAGTGCGGCTGGCGTTTGAAAACCATGCCACCAGCAAGCTCCGGGACGACGACGACCTAACCGACATTCGAACCCTGGGCTTCCGGGGAGAGGCGTTGCCCTCCATCGCGGCGGTGTCCAAGGTGGAGACGACCACCCGAACGAAAAACGCCGAGTCGGGCGTGAAAATCCGCATCGAAGGCGGCCACTTTCTAGAGATGAACGAGGCGGGGTGCCCGGAGGGCACTACCATCATCGTGCGGGAGCTCTTCTTCAATACCCCCGCGCGGCGCGGTTTTCTAAAAAAACCGGCCTACGAGGCGGGCGTTCTGGGCGAGATGGTGGAGCGGCTGGCGCTGGCCAACCCCAAGGTGGCGCTCCGGCTGATCTCAAACGGCCGGACGCTCTTGCACAGCTATGGCGACGACAGCATGCTGCACGCGGCGCTGGCCGTGTACGGGCGGGAGACCGCCGCGCTGTTAAAGCCTATCGACGCGGCGCTGGGCGGGCTACACCTGTGGGGATTGATCGGGGTGGGGGACGCCGCGCGGCCCAACCGGTCCGGGCAGTCCTTCTTCATCAACGGGCGCGTCGTCCGGTGCGCGCTGCTCACGCAGGCGCTGGAAAGCGCCTGCCGTGGGCGCGTGACCATCAGCATGTACCCAATGTGCGCGCTGCACCTGGATATGCCCCCAGCCGCCATTGACGTCAACGTACACCCCAGCAAGCTGGAGATTCGCTTTCGGGACGAGGCGAGCGTCCGCGAATCCGCTACGGCACTTTTTGAAAAGTTCTTTGAAAATGATCGCATGACCGACGTCCTGCCACCGCCACTGCAGGAGACCAAACCCAGGATCGAATACACGCCGCCCGCAAAAATTGAGCAGACCGAAGTGCAAATTCCAGCCGAAAACAAGCCTCAGAAACAGACCGAAGTTGAATTGTCCACTGGTTTATCAGTGCAAAAGCCATCCGATCCCTCCGCGAAACCGACCGACACCCTGGCAAAAACGATCAATGAGACGTCTAAACCGTCTGAAGTCTACAACTCAGCCATTCTGGGCGCGCTGCGCCCCATGATGCGGGAAAATGGCACGCTCGATCGGGAAAAGTGGGTGGAAGAGGAATCCTCGGGAACGGCGGTTGTCCAGCAAACGCCAGCCGGTAATGAGCCTGCGCCCGAGGTTCCGCAGGTACCCGCGGCGGAGTACCGCCTGATCGGCGTGTTCATGAATACCTACATGCTGCTGGAGCAGGCGGATGCGCTGGTCATGATCGATCAGCACGCCGCCCACGAGCGCATCCTGTACGAAAAGTACAAGCGGATGCTGGAGCAGGGGACGGCCTCCCAGCAGCTTTTGACGCCGCTGGTCGTCCGCGTCAGCGCCAAGG
>JAEVZE010000114.1 GCA_023392395.1 Bacillota bacterium | reverse complement strand
ACCCTGCTCTGGCCTTGGCGTCATGCACGACAAGCCCGACATCAAGTACCGCGTGACCGAACCCGACCTCGACGCCCTGGTGGCGCTGCAGGCAAAGATCTTGGACGCCTGCGCGCCCTACGTCGCGCCGGGCGGCCTGCTCATCTACGCCACCTGCACCATCCTGAAGGACGAGAACGAGCGCCAGGTGCGCGCTTTCCTCCTTCGCCATCCGGAGTTTGAGCCGGAATGGAGCAATGCCTACCTGCCGGATTCCCTGAAGCCGCTGTGTGTGGACGGCATGGTGCAGCTCCAGGCCTACGCCTGGAACGCGGAGGGCTTCTTCATCGCCAGGATGCGAAAGGTCCGGCCATGACGCAGCTTCTCTCGCTGTCGCCGGAGGAACTGGCGGCGTTCGTCAAGGACTTGGGCCTCCCCGCCTTCCGCGCCAAGCAGCTGCACGAGTGGCTGATCAAGGGCGAGGACTTCTCCGCCATGACCAACCTGCCGGAGGCGCTGCGCGCGCGGCTCTCGGCGGCGGCGATTGCGCAGCCTGTGACGATTGCAAAATCCATCCGCTCGGCGGTCGACGATACCGAAAAGCTGCTCTATCGGCTTTCCGACGGCAACCTCATCGAGGGCGTGGTGATGCGCTACCACCACGGCGACACGCTGTGCGTGTCCACGCAGGTGGGCTGCCGGATGGGCTGCGCGTTTTGCGCGTCCACGCTGGGCGGGCTGGTCAGAAACCTCTCCCCCGGCGAAATGCTGGGACAGATTGTTGCCGTGGACAAGATGCTGCGCCCGGAGGACCGCCGCGTGCACAACGTGGTGCTGATGGGCAGCGGCGAGCCGCTGGACAACTACGAAAACGTGGTCAAATTCCTTCGCCTGGCGACGGACGAGCGCGGGCTGAACCTCTCCGCCCGCGGGATTTCGCTGTCCACCTGCGGCCTGGTACCCGGTATGCGCGCGCTCGCGGACGAGGGCATCCCGGTGACGCTGTCGGTGTCGCTGCACGCGCCGGACGACGAGACGCGCAAAAAGCTCATGCCGGTCGCCAACGCCTACGCCATCGATGAGATTCTGGACGCATGCCGGTACTACATCGAAAAGACCGGCCGCCGCGTGATCTTTGAGTACGCGCTGGCTGGGGGCGTCAACTGCGACGTGAAGTACGCGGACGCGCTGGCCAAGAAGCTTCGCGGCATGCAGTGCCATGTCAACCTGATTCCGCTCAACCACGTGGCGGAGAGCGCGCTCAAAGCGCCGCCGCCCGGAGCGGTCGAGGCTTTTTTAAACCGGCTGACGGAGCGGCATATCTCCGCCACCCGGCGGCGGGAAATGGGCGACGACATCGAAGGCGCCTGCGGACAGCTGCGCCGCCGCGTACTGGATACCAATGAGGAAAACTAAAGCTGATGCTCCCAAAAGGAGGTGAAGCCGTCGTGAAGGCCTTTGCGGCAACCCATGTGGGCAAGGTCCGCCAGATCAACGAGGACGCCTACTACCTCCCCGAAAATGGGGAGGGCTTCGCCGCGGTCGCCGACGGCATGGGCGGACATCAGGCGGGCGAGGTGGCCAGCGCCATCGCCATCCGCGAATTTACCGCCGAGATCCGCGGCAAATTCCCCTCCGAGGACATACTGAAGGAAGCCGTGCGCCGCGCCAATGCCGCCATTTACGGCGAAGGCGCCCGGGACCCGCTCAAGCGGGGCATGGGCACTACGCTGACGGCGCTGTGGTATGACGAGGACAACATCTACCTGACCCACGTGGGCGATAGCCGGGCCTACCTTCTGCGCAACCGGGCGCTGATGCAGCTCTCCAACGACCATTCGCTGGTCAGCGAACTGGTAGCCATGGGCGAAATCACGCCGGAACAGGCGCTGACCCACCCGCAGCGCAACTTCATCACCCGGGCGCTGGGCACCGGCAAGAAGACCGAGGCGGACATCCTGCACCTGGACTTCCAGCCGGGCGATGCATGGCTGCTTTGCTCCGATGGGCTGACAAACCACATGCGGCCCGCCGAGATTGCGGAAGTGCTGCTGCGCAAGGCCTCCTGGCCTGACAAGCTGAAGGCGCTGATCGATACGGCGCTTTCGCGCGGCGGGCGGGACAACATCACGGCGGTGGCCGTCCTGAAGGAGGCCGCCACATGAACGAGCGCATCCTCTCAGGGCGGTACGTCCTCAATGAGATCATTGGCACCGGCGGCATGGCGGTGGTCTACCGCGCCTGGGACCGGGTGGAGCTGCGCGAAGTCGCCGTAAAGGTTCTTCGGAGCGAATACTCCGCCGACGAGGAGTTCATCCGCCGCTTCAACAACGAAGCGCGGGCCGCCTCGCAGATGTCCCACCCCAACATCATCGGCATGTACGACGTGGGCCAGGACGGCGATTCCCGCTACATCGTGATGGAGTACGTCAAGGGCCGCACCTTGAAGGAAGTCATCCGCCAAAGCGGGCGGCTCAAGCCGCAGCGCGCGGTGCAGATGACGCTGCGCATCCTGGCGGCGGTGGACCACGCCCACAAGAGCCACATCGTACACCGGGACATCAAGCCCCAGAACATCCTGGTGGACGGCGAGGGCACTGTGAAGGTGGCCGACTTTGGCATCGCGCGGGCCATGAACTCCACCACCCAGACCTATACCGATTCCAATAACGTGATGGGCAGCGTGCACTACTTCTCCCCCGAGCAAGCCTCCGGCCAACTGGCCGACGAGAAAAGCGACCTGTACTCGGTGGGCGTAGTGCTCTACGAAATGGTCACCGGGCAGGTCCCCTTTGACGGCGAGACGGCGGTGTCGGTGGCGCTCAAGCACGTGCAGGAGCCGCCCAGGAGCGCGCGCCTCCTTGAGCCGACGGTCTCCAAGGGGCTGGACGAAGTCATCCTGAAGTCGCTGGACAAGGAGGCCGCCCACCGCTATCAGACAGCCGCCGACATGGCAGGCGACCTGAAGCGCGCCATCAAGAGCCCCAAGGGCGGGTTCGTCTCCTCTCAGCCGGAGTCCGCCTCTCGCGCCGAGCGGCGAAAAAAACGTCAGATCGCCACCAGGAAGTTCCGCAAATACGCGATCATCGCCGCGGTACTCATCTTGGCAGGCCTCACGATCTACTACGGCCAGATGCTCTACAACAGCCTGTTCGCAAGGATCCGGGTGCCCAACCTCGTGATGCTGGACATGGAGACCGCGGTGGACGACCTGAAGGCACTGGGGCTGAGCCCCACCTTCCAGCAGCAGCACCACGACGAGATCGGCATGGGCATTGTCATCTCCCAGTACCCGGAGACGGGCGCGGCCGTGTGGCCGGGCAGCAACGTACAGCTGACCGTGAGCCTGGGCAAGGAAAAGCTGATGATGCCAAAGCTATTGGAGCTCACCCGCTCCGAGGCGGTGCACCTGATCGAGGAGAACGATTTGGTGTTGGGCGAGGTGCGGTTGGAAATCTCCCAGTCCCCGCCCGGAACCGTGATCGACCAGAGCCCCTCGGTCAACGAATGGGC
>JAEVZE010000040.1 GCA_023392395.1 Bacillota bacterium | reverse complement strand
ACTCGTCCAGCACGCTGACCTTGTCGCGGCCGAACACATCATATGCCTGTTCCAGGGTGCGGACGTCGGCCTTGGGGGCCTCGCCGCCCGTGACAAACCGCAGCGCCGCCGCTCGCCCGAAGGCATTCGTAAGCGCCTGATCGATCAGCGCCTTCTTGTCGTCCTTTTCCAGGATCTGCCGGTAGAACGCCCTCGCGCGCGGCAGCTCCATCAGCACATTGTCGCCCTCAAGCCCGCGGAAGACCGCGTCCTTCAGCATGCCATAAATCTGCGGCTGCTGCTTGGCGACCGCCTCCATCGCCGCGCGAACCTTGTCCGCGCCCGCGAGTTCGCTCGCCTTGGACGCGCGCTCCTGTTTGGGCGGCGTGGGCGCGACGGGGGCCGCCGCGGCGGGCGCGCTCTCCACTTTGGGCGGCGCGGCGGACTTGGACTGGGTAGGCTCAAACGGGATGGACGAAAGGTTCTCAAGCTTCGCTTCCAGCTTGGAAATCCGCTCCAGCAGCGCCTCCGGGCTTTGCTCCCGCTCCGGGCGGCAGCAGCGCACCGCGCACAATTCCAGCGCGCTTCTCGGCTGCGCCATCCACTTCATGTCGCCCTCGGCACGCATGAACAGCTCCATCCAGCGGGTCAGCCCCTCCGCGCTCGCGCCGGACGCCTGCTTGATAAGCCGCGCGGCCTCCTCCCGGGTGGACTCGATCAGGTCCTCCAGCCCTTCTTTGACCGCCTGTGCCAGCAGGAGCGACCGTAAATGCCCGGTCACCTCCCGTGCAAACACCTGCGGGTCGCGCCCGGCATCCATCGCCTGGCCGATCAGGGTCAGCGCCTGCCCGGCATCGGAGGCGATCAGCGCGTCCGCGAACTCGTACATCGCCTCCCGGCCGGATGCGCCCAGCGCCTCCCGAACCCTGGCGGCGGTCAGAGTGTCGTCCGATATGCAGGTGTCCAGCAGCGACAGCGCGTCCCGCATGCCGCCCTCGGCACTCCGAGCGATCAGCTGAATCGCCTCGTCCTCCGCCTTCGCATCGGAAGCGTCCAGCACTTTTTTCAGCCGCTCCTCGATGATTCTGGCCGAGATGCGCCGAAAATCGAATCTCTGACAGCGGGACAGGATGGTGGCGGGCAGCTTTTGCGGCTCGGTGGTGGCCAGAATGAACACCGCGTGGGCGGGCGGCTCCTCCAGCGTCTTCAAAAGCGCGTTGAACGCGCCGGTGGACAGCATGTGGACCTCGTCGATGATGTACACTTTATAGCGCCCCACCGACGGCGGGTACTGGATCTTTTCCCGGAGGTCGCGGATCTCGTCCACGCCGTTGTTGGAGGCGGCGTCGATCTCAATCACGTCCATCGCGCGCTCTTCCTGGATGGACTGGCAGGCCTCGCACACGCCGCAAGGATCCGCCCCGGGCAGCGGGTGCACGCAGTTGATCGCGCGGGCCAGAATCTTGGCGGTGGTGGTCTTGCCGGTGCCGCGGCTGCCGCAGAACAGGTAGGCATGGGCGATGCGGCCTGACTCGATCTGCTGAACGAGCGTCCTTACGATCGCGTCTTGCCCCACCACATCCTCGAACTTCTCCGGCCGCCACGTCCGGTACAGCGCCTGATAGGCCATCGGCTTCCCCCCTTGGAATTGTCTTCTACTATCATAATCCAAAAGAGGCGAATTCGCAAATAACAAAAGCTCATTTAACATCATCTGCAAAGCATTTCGCGCCGGGCATGCTATAATGGTAGTATGGCGATTTATCGAAGGGTGGTTCGGCCTTGAAGCGCATCGTTTTGACCGGCGGCGGTACCGCGGGCCACGTGACGCCAAATCTGGCGCTGATTCCGTCCCTCCTTTCCGAGGGTTGGGACGTGCACTACATCGGCACGGCCGAAGGCATCGAGCGCAGGCTGGTGGAAGCCATTCCAGGCGTGAGCTATCACAGCGTATCCACTGGAAAACTGCGCCGCTATTTTGATCTGAAAAATCTGACCGATCCGCTGAAGGTGGTGGCTGGCGCGGGGCAGTCGCTGATGCTGCTTCGGAAGCTGCGCCCCAACCTGGTGTTCGCTAAGGGCGGGTTCGTGTCCGTGCCGGTGGTCTACGGCGCTGCGGCGCTGCGCATCCCGGTGCTGCTGCACGAGAGCGACATGACGCCGGGCCTGGCCAACAAGCTGGCGATGCCGTTTGCGAAAAAACTGCTCTGCACCTTCCCGGAGGCCGCGAAGCTGGCCGGCGCGAAGGGGCTGTACGCGGGCACGCCGCTGCGGCCAGAGCTGTTTTCCGGTTCCCGCGAGAAGGGGCTGAAGCTGTTCGGCTTCCGGGATGACCGGCCGGTTCTGATGGTGGTGGGCGGTTCCAGCGGCGCGCAGTCGATCAACCGCGCGCTGAGAGCGGCGCTGCCGGGCCTGACCACGGGCTTTCAGGTGCTGCACCTGTGCGGCGCGGGCAACCTGGAGGGGAACCTTGAGGGCACCCTCAACTACTGCCAGCGCGAATACCTGAACGAGGAGATGCCCCACGCCTATGCGGCAGCGGACATCCTGATCTCCCGCGCGGGCTCAAACACGCTGTCCGAGATCCTGGCTCTCCGAAAGCCGTCGCTTCTCATCCCCTACCCCAAGACCGCCAGCCGAGGCGACCAGATCCTGAACGCCCAGTCCTTCGAGGCGCGGGGCCTTGCCCGGGTGCTCTATCAGGAGGACATGACGCCGGACACGCTGCGCGCCCGGGTGGTCGAGGTCTACAAGGACCGGGGCAGCCTGATCGACGCGATGGAAAAGGAGCCCTCGGCCAACGGCCTGAAAAATGTGCTCAAACAGATCCGCGAATACGCCACATAAGCCAAAGCCACATCCTGAAAAATCGGGCTGATGCCCCCCATAAAACAAAATGTTTGACGCGAAGGCAACCAACCGAAACGCAAACCTTCTGATCCTGGAGGGCACCATCTTTTGGGCGGGGCTCTCTTTTTTGCAGGGCGACACGGTGGTCACCAACTTCATCCGGCTGACCACGGGTTCCGCGGCGCTGGCCGGCTTTGCGGCGACGACGAGGTCGCTTTGCTGGCTGCTGGGCCAGTTTGTGATGGGCCTTTTCATCCACAAATTCCGTTCGCAGTCGCGCCTGATGAGCGTCATGGGCCTTGCGAGCCGCCCGATGATCCTGCTCATGGCGCTGATGATGTTCTCCGGCATCACCGGCAATGCTGCCGCCTGGCTGTTTCTGGGCCTGTATGCGCTGTTTTTCCTGACCGACGGCATGCTCAGCCTGTGCTGGCTGCAGATCTGTGCGCGCACGCTGCCCATCGCGCGGCGGGGCGAGGTCATCTCCATCCAGCAGACCTTCGCGGGGCTGGCTGGGCTGGGCGTGGGCTGGGTGCTCAAAACGCTCTTGGGGAGCCAAATGAGCTTCCAGATGCAATACGCGGTGATCTTTTCGCTGGCGGGCGCGCTGATGCTGCTGGACGCACTGGCGATGACGCTGATCCGCGACGTACCCCACCCGAGCGCCCCCGATCAGCCGCCGGTTCACCCGATCCGGTACATCGCCAGGATGCTGCCCATCCTGAAGGACGAGCCGCCGGTGCGCCATTCGCTGATCACCCGCATGCTGTACACGCTCACGCTAATGGCAGCGCCCATCAAC
>JAEVZE010000008.1 GCA_023392395.1 Bacillota bacterium | reverse complement strand
GCGCAGGGAGCTTGCCGCGCGCTGGCGCTGGCGCGCGCTCCTCTCCCCGGCGTCGCTTGCGTGCGGCGGCCTGGGGCACACCGGCGGCACGCTGGACAAGCTGGAGTCCATCCCCGGCGTTCGGATTGACCTCACCATTGAGCAGTTCGAGCGCCAGGTGAACCGGATTGGCTGCGCGGTCATCGGACAGACCAAGTCGCTGGCCCCGGCGGATAAGGTGTTCTACGCGCTCCGGGACGTGACCGGCACGGTGGATTCGCTGCCGCTGATCGTGTCGTCCATTCTGTCCAAGAAGATCGCGGCGGGTTGCGACGTGGTGGTGCTGGATGTCAAGACCGGCACCGGCGCGATCATGCCTACGCTGGAAAAGTCCATCGAACTGGCGATGAAGATGGTTGGGATCGGCAACATGACCGGGCGGCGCTTCTCGGCGCTGGTCACCGACATGGACCAGCCGCTGGGCCTGAACGTGGGGAACGCGCTGGAAGTGGAGGAAGCCATCGATGTGCTGTCAGGCCGTGTGACGGGCGATCTTCTGGAGGTTTCGTTGGCGCTGGGCGTGCACATGTTGCTCGGCGCGGGCATCGCAGCCTCTGTCGATCAAGCGAAGGACATGCTGCGGGAGGCGCTTCACAGCGGCGCGGGTCTTCGTAAGTTTGCGGAGTTCATTGAGGCGCAGGGCGGCAATCCCGACGTCGTGTACCATCCGGAGATGCTGCCCCGCGCGCCGGAGTCGCGCATCATCCGGGCGGTCGTGGGAGGATATGTGCAGAAAATCCACGCCGAGCGGATCGGAAACGCGGCGCGGGCGCTGGGCGCTGGGCGGGAGCGCAAGGAGGACGACATTGACCCGTCGGTGGGCATCCTGATGAAGAAGCGGCTGGGCGAGAGGGTCGAGGCAGGGGAAGCGCTATGCGAACTGCGGGTTTCCCCAATGTCCGATGTGGAGCGCGCGATGAGGCTGCTGGACGGCGCGATGGAGATTGGGGAAGCGCCCATCGTCAAGCCGCCGCTGATCCACGCGGTGATCGGAGCTTAAAATGGACCGAACCATCCTGCACTGCGATTGCAACGGATTTTTCGCTTCGGTGGAGTGCATCGACCGGCCGGAGCTAAAAAACGTGCCCATGGCGGTGGCGGGGGACCCCAAGAACCGCACCGGCATCATCCTGGCCAAGAACGAACTGGCCAAGGCGTTTGGCATCAAGACCGCCGAAACGGTCTATGCCGCAAAGCGCAAGTGCCCGAACTTGGTACTGGTGCCACCTCGGCATCGGGTGTACGGGGAGGTTTCGGGGCGGGTCAACGCGCTGTACCAGCGGTATACCGACCAGGTGGAGCCCTTTGGCATCGACGAGAGCTGGCTGGATGTGACCGGCTCTCTTTCTCTTCTCAACACCACCGGGCCGCTCCTGGCGGACGAGATTCGCGCGCGGGTGCGGGAGGAGATCGGCATCACGATCTCCGTCGGCGTCAGCTTTTGCAAGATCCTGGCCAAGATGGGCTCTGACCTCAAAAAACCGGACGCCACCACGGTGCTGACATACGAGAACTTCCGGGACCGCATATGGCCGCTACCGGCGGGGGATTTGTTGTTCGCGGGCCGGTCCACGGTGGCGTTGCTCGAAAAACACGGCATCAAGACCATCGGCGACATCGCCCGCGCCCAGCGAGAGGACCTTGGCAAACTCATGGGCAAGGGCGGGGAACTGCTGTGGAACTACGCCAACGGCATCGACGACGACCCGGTGCGCTCCGTGGGTCACATGGAAGAGGTCAAATCCATCGGCAACGGCATGACCTTCCCGAGGGACCTCGTGACCATGACGGAGATCAAGGCGGGCGTTTCGATGCTGGCGGACGAGGTATCCACCCGCATGCGCAATCACGGCGTCAAATGCCAGACGCTCGCGGTGCACCTGAAGGACCCTTCCATGAAGACCATCTCCCGGCAGATGACGCTCAGGCACCCGACGCGGCTGCAGGCCGAGCTGATCGAACAGTCGATGAAGCTGATCCAGGCCAACTGGAAAGCGGGCGCACCGGTCCGGGCGCTGACGATCACGGCTTCGCACCTGATCCCGGAAGATCAGGACGCTTCGCAGCTATCCTTGTTTGAGGACGACGGCACGAAGAAGCGGGAGAAGCTGGAAAAGCTGGAGGACGCGGTGTATAAGATCCGCAACCGCTTCGGTTCGGACAGCATTTCGATGGGCGCGCCGGATGCGCTGATCGGCCGGAGCAGGCGCAGGCATCATGACGACGAGGATGAACCATAATCCAGTGCAAAAAAGGCGGCGCACTCTGAAGGCGGCCGCCTTTATTACGTGGGAATTTTCAAGCCCACTGTCCGTATAGTCCCCGCATCCAGCCGCGCACGTCCATGCCATAGGCGGCGGACAGGTTTTCGTCGGAGAGCGCGCTGAAAACATCGCCCCTCGCGATGATCCGGCCGCGCTGCATCAGCAGCGCCTCGTCGCCATAGGCGCGCGCCAAGCTCAGATCGTGTACCACGGAGATCACCGAACGGCCGCTCATGCGGATCCACTCGCCGATCAGGTGGAAGACTTCCTTCTGGTAGTTCAGGTCCAGATGGTTGGTGGGCTCGTCCAGGAGCAGGAGTTTAGGGTCCTGCGCCAGCAGCTGCGCCAGAAACGCCCGCTGCAATTCTCCGCCCGACAGCGTCAATACCGAGTGATCCCGGAAGGCCGTCATGCCGGTGGCCGCAAGCGCCTTTTCCACCTGCGTTTCGTTGTCCGCGCCGGGGTCGGAAAATGGCCCGCCGCGGTAGGCGTAGCGGCCCAGCCGCACGACCTGATCCACGGTGAAGGCATAGCCCACCGAATGCGCCTGCGACAACAGCCCCAGCTTCCGGGCCAGCATGGCGGGCTTCATTGCGGAGAGCTCCACGCCCTCCATGCGCACCTGGCCTTCGCAGGGGGTGATCTGCGCGATGGCGTTTAAAAGGGTCGATTTGCCCGCGCCATTGGGGCCGACGATCATCAGCCAGCGCCCTTCTTCCAGAGAGAAGGACGCCTGTTCCACCACCGTCAGCCTGCCGTACCGAACCGAAAGACCGTTCACTTCCAGCAGCATCTATTTAACCCTTCTGGTCTTAAAGAAAATGTAGACAAAGGCGATCGAGCCGACGAAGGATGTGATCACGCCGATGGGCAACTCCAGCGGTTTCAGGATCACGCGGCTGACAAGGTCCGCCAGCATCAGAAACACACCGCCCGCAAACATCGAGGCGGGCAGAAGCCTGCGGTGGTCCGGCCCCACCACCATCCGGGTCATGTGGGGTACCACCAGGCCAACGAAGCCTATCGTGCCGCCCACCGATACGCTGACGCCAATCAGCGCCGACACGGCGATCAGTACCCAGCGCTTGACGCGCCTTACGTCGACGCCGACGCTTTTCGCGTTTTCCTCGCCCAGCGCGAAGGCGTTGAGCTCATTGGTAAACCGAAGGATCGCCGCACCGAACAGAAGGAGCGATACTCCCAGCCAGATAGTGTCCCGAAAGGAACTGCCTGCGAGGGAGCCCATCGTCCAGAACATGATGGAGCGCACCTTTTCGCCCGCGAAGGTGATGATCAGGCTGGTGAGGGCGTTGGCGAACATTGTGAAGATCACGCCCACCAGGATGATCGTGTTGGTGGACAGCGTGCCGTCGAGGCGGCTGGCCAGCCCCAGGATCAGCGCCAGCGAGAGAAAGGCGAATACCACCGCCAGAATGGCCGTCGCGCCGCCGGTGACGCCGGGGATGGTCAGCCCCAGCGCAATGGCGAGCGTCGCGCCCAGCGAGGCGCCCGCCGACACGCCGAAGGTGGAACCATCGGCCAAGGGATTGCGGAGCAGCCCCTGCATCGCGCCGCCGGACAAAGAGAGCATCGCGCCCGACAGCATCACCGCGATCACCCGGGGAAGCCTTACGTTTTGGATAATCGATGCGTTCATGCCCGAAGCCCTTCCGAAGATCGCGGAAAGCGCCTCCAGCGGCGGCACGTAGACGCTGCCCGCGCATACGCAAAAGAGCAGCGTTCCCAGTGCCGCCGCAGACATTACGGCGTATTGGAGGGGGGAGAACCCCGCCCGGGGCTTTTGGACCGGCTTAGGTGCCATAGGCGAAGTCATACAGGGACTGGGCCGCCTCGGCGAGCCTCGGGCCGGGACGGGTCATGGCGTTGTTGTCGGCGGTCAGGATCTTGCCATTTTTGATGGCGGAGATGCCTTCCCAGCCGGCGCGGGAGGCGATTTC
>JAEVZE010000445.1 GCA_023392395.1 Bacillota bacterium | reverse complement strand
CATGTCGTTGTGCTTTTCGGTACGCCCAAGCGCTCGGCGCTTAATCTCCGGATACAGGTCCGCGCCGCCACTTGTGATCTCGAGAAGCCACGCCTGGTGGTTGATGCCCGCGATCTTCCACTGCACCGTTTCGTTGTACGCCATGCCCAGGCCCTGCAGGAGGTGCTCGGCGCAAACCTGCACGCTGTGGCAGAGCCCGACGGTCTTGACGTTCGTCAAGCGCAGCATCGCGCCGGTCAGCATGGCCATGGGGTTGGTGTAGTTGAGGAGCCACGCATCCGGGCACTCAGCCTCCATGTCCCTGGCAAAGTCCAACATGACCGGAATGGTTCGTAAAGCCCGGAAGATGCCGCCGATGCCCAGCGTGTCCGCGATGGTCTGCTTCAAGCCATACTTTTTCGGGATCTCAAAGTCGGTCACGGTGCAAGGCTCATAGCCGCCCACTTGAATGGCATTGACCACGTAGGAAGCGCCGGAGAGCGCATCCCGCCGCCTGTCCACGCCCAGGTAGGTCTGGATGATTGCCCTGCCGCCCGCGTTTTGGTTGATCGCGTCCAACATCAACTTGCTCTCCTGAAGCCGGGTTTCGTTGATGTCATAGAGCGCGATGGTGCTATCCTGAAGCGCCGGGGTCATCATGCTGTCGCCCAGCACGTTCTTGGCAAAAATCGTGGACCCCGCCCCCATGAAGGTGATTTTCGGCATGCCGTATTCCTCCCGTTCCGTGTGTATGCACAATGCCCAGGCCGTCTCAGCGGATTTTCAACGCCCTCATTATACCAGCCGCTCCCGCCTGACGAACAGCCCTCTTTGTTGCACGATCAGGCCGAAATGTTGCATGCCTCACCCAACCGGTACCGGAAAGCATCAAAAGGTGGGCTGTAACCAATCCCAGCGCCCGCGCGACCGCCAACCGGCGGACAGGCGCGGGCGGTGATTCGCTTCCTGCTCCTTTCGCATAGCCGCTTCAAGGCCTTACATAATTCGATTCCTCCCAGCAATTCCACTGAGAAAACCCTGCTGATTCCCGCCGACGCGTAATCCCCTCGCGCCGCTTCCTTATCCAAGTCACGCCAGCTTGACCGGCGCAACGCGCGGCCGCCAGGGTAAGCCGCCTCGGATTGCGCATTCAAGCCCTCTTCTTCATTGCTTAAAGCTTTCCAAACTTATTTCGGCCCATAAAACAATTTTTTGTACTCAATTTATGGTCATTATCACGGAATGGTACTAAAGTTGTCAAATCTTGTCCCGATATAGGTAGTATCGACGACATCTTACCCATCTCGCGCTGCCGCACGCGCTTTTTTCCATTATTCCATCGCAAATCTCGGCAATGGAGGGATTCCATCGTGTTCAAGAACCTTAAGATCAAATCCAAGCTGCTGTGGCAGGCGTTCGTCCCCATCCTGGGCGCGATCTTGGTCACTGTATTGGCCATCACCAACATTCAGGGTGTAACGGGCAGCATGCAGCAAACCTTGTACGATCAAGGATACAAGGGCGTCAGCATGCTCACCAACGCCGACCGGGACCTCTTTCAGGCGCTGTCCGCCTATCAGGAGATCGGGCGCATCGGCGTGACCGCGGAAAAGAAGGAGCAGCTGCTCAAGGATTTTGACGAGAACGGCCAACAGGCCCTCGACCGGACGAACCAGGCCGTCGAGGCTCTGTCAAAGGACCAGGAAGTGTGGGGCGCGGTCAAGTTCCCGGACTCTGGCAAGACCATCTTCGAAAACCTGGCCGCCTTTACCGCCGAGTACGCCGACTGGGCCAAACGGACCAAGGACGCGCTGACCACCGGCTGGGGCAAGGCCAGCTTCCTAGATACCGAGCTGTATGCCGAATTCGAGCAATTGCGCACGCATTTGGACGAGGCGGAACAGACCATCGACAGCGCCATCGAACTAGAGATCACGGAGATCGACCGCACGATCAGCCAAGCTGTCATTTTTGCCATCGCCATCGACCTGGCCGCCATCCTCGCCACCATCCTGCTGGTGATCCTCATCATCTCCAGCATCGTCGGGCCTTTGAATAAGACCGTGAAGCTGATCGGAGAGCTTTCTGAAGGCGATCTGCGCGCCCGGCTGGATGTCAAGTCCAAGGATGAAATCGGCGTGATGGCCGCCTCGCTCAATGCCTTCGTGGACAAACTGGCGGGCACGATGGGAGACATCAGCGACGCCTCCACCAACGTGGCGGCCGCCGCCGACCAGGTTTCGTCAATGAGCGTGTCGCTGTCTCAAGGCTCGACGCAGCAGGCGAGCGCCATTGAGGAATTCAATTCCTCGCTGGAGGAGATCGCCGCCAAGACCGGACAAAACGCAAAGTACGCCGCCCAGGCCAACGACCTGTCCGAGACCACCAAGCGCAAGGCCGATCAGGGCAACACCCGCATGAACGCGATGCTCACCGCCATGTCCGAGATCGACCAAGCCTCCGGCAACATCTCCAAGATCATCAAGGTGATCGACGACATCGCCTTCCAGACCACCATCCTGGCGCTGAACGCCGCCGTAGAGGCCGCGCGCGCCGGGCAGCACGGCAAGGGCTTCGCGGTCGTGGCCGAGGAGGTCCGAAACCTTGCGGCAAGGTCCGCCAACGCCGCCAAGGAAACCACCGCCATGATCGAGACATCCATCAAGAAGACCGCGGCGGGCTCCGTCGTGGCGCAGGACACGGCTACGGCGCTTCAGGAGATCATGCGGCTGGTGCAGGAGGCCGCCTCATTGATGAACTCCATCTCCGAATCCTCCAACGAGCAGGCCGCCGGCATCGACCAGCTGCGCATCGGCCTCGACCAGATCACGCAGGTGGTGCAGTCCAACTCCTCCTCGGCCATCGAGAGCTCGGCCGCCAGCGAGAAGCTTTTGAGCCAGGCGGAACTCCTCAAGGAACAGGTGGCGTACTTCAAGCTCCGCAACGGCTATTCCGACAACGCCGCCATTCCTCAGTAATCCAGGAAAACAGGCCCGTAAACACGGCTTCATCAGATGCGCGGGCCGCTACCCCAGTGTTCAAAGAACACTGGGGTATTTTTATGCTTTGAAAAACCCTCGGGGTATGAACGTCTACGACAAAAGCAGGGCGTATGCCCTGCTTTAATATCCGAATTGCCGCTGCACTCCCCTATTCTGAGTCGTCGCTGTCGGATTCGTCCGTCGCGGTGGCGCCGATCGTCGTGGTGGTTGTGGTGTCGACAGTCGTCGCGGCGGTATCGGTGGCATCCTCGTCCTCATCGTCGGTCGTCGTGGTGTAGGTGGATGTGGGGTAATCCAGTTCGACCAGCGGATCACCGTTGGACTCCATGATCTTCTGGTTGATGTCGTTGAGGCTGGCGGAGAGCGTGAATGAGGCGCTTGCGGTCTTCTCCTCCAGTTCCTTTAGCTCGCTTTCCTTGTCGGTGGTATCGATGCCGCGCGCCTGGTCTGCGTCGATCTCCGCCTGCAGCGATTTCGCCTCGCGGTCCAGCCTGCTTCTTACGGAGGCGGTCGCCTTTGCGGTGGACAGGCTTCCGGACAGGCCCGTGATGGTGTTGAGCTTGTCGGTCTGGGAGGAGCTGTTGTTCTTGAAGGTGTTCTTCGAGTAGGTCACGATGTTCTCCGTCTGCTCCTTGGCCGCCTGCGCTCTCAACTGTTCGATCTGGGTGTCGAGCGCACTGATCTGCTCATCGTAGTCATCCAGCTGGGATTCGATGCTGTCGGTGCTGCCTCCGCTCTCCGTGGTGGAGCTGACCAGGTCGCTGCGCGCCTGCTCCAGGCTCGCCCGTTCTTGCACCAGTTCGAGCAGCTGGCTGCTCGCCGAGCCCGCTGAGCTGATGGTAACGGTATCCTGGCTCGAATCATCGGTCGTTGTGGTGCCGCTCAGGGTATCGGCGCTTGTGGTGGAACTCGTGCCGCTCAAACCCAGAACCTGACTGATGTAGCTCGTATCATAGCTGCCGTTGACCAAACTGACGCTCATGGGGAATCGCCTTCCTTCGATACCTTCCTGTTCCATCCATACATATCGGTTTCACGCGAACCGAATTGAGGTCAGGTTTGGATCGAATGCAAGGCTTTTATGTGGCATATTGGAAGCAATCCGGACGAGGCTGGAAAAGGACCGTTTGAACTGTGCAAAAGCAAAAAGGCCGCCACGGCGGCCTTGGGGGACGATCACCGGGCGTATTTCAAGCGGGCAAATCCGGCGCTTCCGGTGTGATGGCGGGTTCCTGCGTGGGAGCGGATTCCTGGACCATCGCGGCTTCCGGCGCGATGCCAGGTTCTGGCGTGGCGGTTGGCTCTGGCATCAAGGTTGGTTCAAGAGTCTCGGCGGGTTCGGGCGTTGCCGTGGCATCCGTTGTGGCGGTGGCCTCTGGCATCGAGGTAGCGTCCGGCGCGGCGGTGACGTCCGGCGTCGCCGTGGCATCCGGCGCAGCGGTGGCTTCTGGTGCCAGAGTGGGTTCCGGCGTCGCGGCGGGGCTTGCGGACAGGTCGATCATGTCGCCCCGAACATAAGTCTTGCCGCCCTGCCAGAGGACGCCGTACCAGTCGCCGTCAGGCATGCGGACGCGACTGACGACCTGAAGCAGCGTTCCGCTGCTGACGGTTGCGACGGCCTCTTCGCCAGTGGATGGACGCGCGCGCAGGTGGACATTGTCCTTCCGAACGGTGCCTGTGGCGCTCATGCTTGTCTCGTCCGGCCAATCCGGCCCCGGCGAAGCGGTGGGATCAGGGCTGGCGGCCGGATCGGGTGTGATCGCCGGTTCGGGCGTGGCATCCGGTTCCGGCGTTTGGGAAGGCTCCGGCGAAACCGTCGCTTTCGGCACCAACGTGGGCTCCAGCGTCTCCGAAGGTTCCGGCACGATCGTTGGTTCTGGCGTCGGCGTTTCTTCCGGCTCTATCGTTGGTTCTGGCGTCACTGTCTCCTCCGGCGCGATCGTCGCCTCGGGCGTCGCCGTCTCTTCCGACGCAAGTGTCGGCTCGGGTGTCGCCGTCTCCTCCGGCGCAAGCGTCGGCTCGGGCGTCGCCGTCTCCTCCGGTGCGATCGTCGGCTCGGGTGTCGCCGTCTCTTCTGGCGCTATCGTCGGATCTTCCGTCGCGTCGGCTGAAAAATCTAGGCCACCGCAGGCGTATCCGGAAAGCGTTTCAGATTGGATGTCATACCAGCGGGCCCCGTCCAGCCGTCGGACGACGCCATTCACCCGCACCCGCTCACCCTCGGGCACCGTGCCCACGGCGCTGCCCACCGGCGAAGGCGCATCGTATAGGGTCAGATCGGAAACGGCTGTCGCCATGCGGTTCAGCGAAACCTCCACGCCCTCCGGCAGCTGTTCGTCGGCTAGGCCGTCTCCGGCCAGCGCCTCCGCCGACAGGCTCTGAAGCGCTGGGCTCTGTCCTTCCAGCCTGGCGTAGATCTCGTCGGCCTTGTCCGAAGAGCACCCGGCCAGCAGCGCGCACGCGGTGGCGATAGACGCGATAGCAAGGGATTTTTTCAAAGACTCCACCCCCATCCTTCAAAAAGCTTGGTCACTTTGCCCCAGAAGGAAGTATCCTCCGGCTGCGCCTGGGCTGGGGCTTCGTTCGCCTTGGGCGCTTTGATCTCATCAAACCGGAGTACGAACTGCACCAGGCTGACCGTGTTGCGCGGGTCTACGAACGAGACGGGCGTAAAGCCGTTGTTCTCAAACTTCGCAATCGCCTTATCGACCGCTTCGTCCACCTGAGAATCCATATCGCCGGTGCGGTTTTTCAGTTCCTGGGTGCCCGCGTTCAGCTTGCCCGTGCCCTTGTCCATCTTGTCCATGCCGTCGCCCAGCGAGGCGATGCCCGCCTCCAGCAAGGCATAGTTCTCGTCCAGTTTCTCAAGACTTCCGCTCAGGCTCTGCACCGCCGCGTCAAAGGCAGCGTACTGGTCGGCCGCGCCGGAGGCGGAACTCGCCGCGCCGGAGCTTGAGACCGCTCCGGCCAGCTGCCCGATCGGGTTCACAAGGTCCGTGAGATGGCCGGTGAGGGCGCTTGCGGCCGCTTGCAGCGCATCGACCGCGGCCTTCACCTGCACTAGGTTCTCGTGAAACGCGCTGTACTGTCTGTCAAGAGACGTTAGTCCACTCTGAAGGCCCTCGAGCGTCCCGATCAGCGTCCTTCCGGAGGCGATGTACTTGGCATACTGCCCGGCGATGTCCGGGTAGTCCGACACCACCGAGATCAGCCGGGAGACGTTTGCGATGTCGCCGGAGCAGCCCGACGCCGCGTCCCTCAGCGCGCCGATGGCCGCCTCAATGCCGCTGGACCCGGCGATCAGCGCGTCCAACTGCGCGCTCAACTGGGAAAGGTTCGTCGCCAACTGGCCCGCGCCGCCCGTGAGCTGTGCGCCGATGGTCCCGATCTGCCCGGCCGATGCGCTCAGCTGGGTCAGCCCCGAGGCCAGGCTCTTGAGGCCGGTCATCACACTGGTGGATTTTAAAGCCAGCTGGCCCGCGCCGTCCGACAGCTTTTTGATGCCGCCGCCGATCAGCGTGGCGCTCTGGCTGAGCGTGGCGGTGCCCGCGTCCAGCTTGCCCGCCGCATCGTTTAACGTATCCGCGCCGTCGTCCAGCGCGTGGATGCCGCTTTGAAGCTCCGACACCTGATCTTTGATCGCAGAGGTGTCGATGGAGTTGACGTCCACATTGAGCGGGATGCCGTTGGCGGAAATCGCCTCCAGCTCGAAATCGGTAACGTCGGCGGTGATGGAGAACTTCTTCTCGCTGCCGGGCAGCACCAGGCAGGTGAGCAGGATGTCGCTGCCCTGGTCGGCCATGGTGGAGTCCGGCGCGTGTACGTTTTTGCACTTGCTCCCATCCAGCACCACCTGCATCTGCAAAGTGTAATTGTCAAAGTAGACGGGGTTCGCGCCGGGGTTCTTGCGCACGTCGATGGCCATTTCAAGCCTTCCGCTCCTGCCGCCCAGCGCCTCCGGGGCCACGCTCTGGCCGTCCAACATGTAGGTGGCGGTGATCGTCCAAGGCAATTCGGCAGCATCGAGCGTCCCTTCGTAGTAGAAAGAGCCCGCGTCCGCCTTGGCGGTCACGGTGTCGCCGTTCAGGGTGAGCGGTGTAAGGGAAGTGAGGTTTTCAACGGCCGCGTACCGGCCGAAGTCCGTGATCTGCCCGGCGCTGTCCAGGTCAAATTTGTTCACCACATACACCTGGCTGACCGCGCCGGTGGATTCCAGGCTGGCGTAGACGACTTCGCTCTTTTGCTCAGCCGTCGCATGAAGCGGCGTCAGAAGCGCAAGTGTCAGCGCCAGGGTCAGCACTTGCCTCCAATTTTTCAGGTTCCGCATTTTGCTTCTTCCCCTTCCGGTAAAAGTTTGCGCGCAGGGTGGTGATTCGGATCAGCGGGTCGAGTAGCATCATCAGAGCGGGCAGCATGACCAGCACCATCGCGGTGGAGATGATCGCGCCGCGGCCCACCAGGACGCCGAGCTGTCCCACAATGTCCACGCTGGACATCGCGCCCAGCGACAGCCCGCCCACCGCCAAGATGGACGCCGAGGTCAGGATGGCCGGGGTGGAGCGGGCGATGGCCGCCGCCACCGCGTCCCTGGCGCGCATCTCCTTGCGTGCCTCAAGGTACCGCGCGGTAAACAGGATGGCGTAGTCCACCGTCGCGCCCAGCTGAATGGCGTTGATGATCAGCGAGGCGATGTAGTACATCTGCGCGCTTGCAAAGTAGGGCACCGCCAGGTTCATGTACACCGAGGACTTGATCGTGGCCAGCAGCGCAAATGGCAGGATCAGCGCCTTGAAGTCCAATAGCAGCACCAGGCCGATGGACAAAAGCGCGATCTTGTCCACCAGGATGTCGTCCTTTTGCACCGTATCCCGGATGTCGTAGATGCTGGCGGTGCCGCCGGTCAGGTAGCTGTCTCCGGGGTAGTACTTTTGCGCGATGGCTCGAATGTTCTCCACCAGCCGGAAGGCCTCGGGGCTCTCAAGGTCTGTATCGGCAGACAGGATGGCGCGGTCGTAGTTCGGCCCCACCAGCTTGTCGACGGCGGAACGGCCCACGAAGTCCACCGGCACGGTAGAGTCCACCTTGGAGGAATAGGAGATGATCGCAGAGATGCCCGGGAGCCCCTCGATCTCGTCCAGCAGCGCCTTCTCCCGCGCCTGATCGCCGCCCTTGACCATGAGCACCATGAGGTCGGATTTTTCGTAGAGGGCGTTGATCCGGTCCTCCTCCTGCACGATCCTGGTGGACGGGTCGGTGATCATCTCGGTGTTGCCGTACAGGTAGTCGTTATTCTTACTGGCCAGGTAGCTGGGTACCACCACAAGCGCGCCGATGAGCAGCGCGATCGGGATCGCGGCGCGGGAGATGAACCTGCCAAAGCCGTTCATCGGGGGGAGGAAAGGCCGGTGATGGGTCTTCTCCACCATAGGATTGAACAGCATCGTCAGCGCGGGCAGCATGACCATCACGCACACGAGGCTGATGAAGATGTCCTTGGCCAGAACGATGCCCATGTCGTAGCCGATTTTGAACTTCATCAGGAGCATCGCCGCGAAGCCGCAAATGATGGTGAAGCTGGAGGACAGGATGATCACGAAGGTCTTGGTCATCGCCTCCACCATAGCGGTTTGGGTATCCATCCCCTTCTGCCGGTTGTGCTCGAAGGCGTCTAGCAGGAAGATCGCGAAGTCCATCGAAATCGCCAGCTGCAGTACCGCCGAGCAGGAGTTGGTGATGAACGAGATCTCGCCCAGCATCAGGTCCGTGCCCTTGCCGATCAGAATCGCCGCGCCGATGGCCGCCAAGAACAGAAGTGGCTCAAAGTACGAGGTGGTGGTGAGCAGCAGGATCAAAAAGATGATCGGGATGATCAGCGCCATGATCTTGGCCACGTCTTCCTTGACCCGCTGCCGGGTCTCCACAATCTGCACGCTGTCGCCCGACATGCTGTTTTTTTCGCCGATGATGGCGCGCACTTGTTTCAACGCGCCGTCGGCCAGGTCGTCGTCCACATAGGCGGTGATGAGCGCGTTCCCATCCTTATACCAGTCGTCTACTGTGTCCCCGTCCAGCATGTTCAGCGGCTGCTTCACGTCCAGGCTGTCGTCGAGCCACGTGACGTCCTTCACGCCCTCCACCTGGGCGATCTTTCCCTTGTAGGCAAGCGCCTCCGGGATCGTCACTTTTTCCAGAAGCACCCGGAGATTGGCCGGTTTGGAGGCGAACTCATCCTCCATCAGGCGAAGTCCCACGGTGGATTCCGCGCTGTCCGGCAGGTAGTCCGTCAGCTTGAAGTTGATCTTCACATACTGGCTGGCGAGAAAGCTTACGATCAGCGCCGCGGCAAACGCGGTCAGCACCAGCCATTTATGCCGGAGAATGCCCTGTGCGATGCGCCGCATTCCATCAACATCCTTTCATTTACTAAACAACAGTTGATTTTTCGAGGCGTGCCTATTATAATATCGGTGGAAGAGATTTACAACAGACAAAAACTTCACGGAAGATCATTAATCAACGGAAGTTGATTCTTCCGTTCAGGATTGGGAGCGTTAAATATGGGTGAACGAAAAGTGGATCGCCGCATCGGCAAGACGCGCCGCCAGTTGCGCCACGGCCTGGCGCAATTGATGCAGGATAAGCGGGTACAGGACATCACGGTCCGCGAACTGACCGACCTGTGCGATCTCAACCGAGGCACGTTCTACATCCACTACAAGGACGTGTTCGACATGGTGGACGCCATCGAGAACGAGCTGATCGAAGACTTCAGGCGCGTACTGTCCCAGTTCTCGTCCGAAGAGGTGATCGAGCACCCGCGCCAGCTGTTTGTGCAGATCTTCGATCTGATGCGGGACAACAACGACATCGTAAGCGTGCTGGTGGGGCCCAACGGCGATCTGAAGTTCATCAACCTGATCAAGCGGCTGGTGCGGGACAAGTGCGTCGAGGCCTGGCCGGAGATCTTCGCCACCGGGCGGGCGCAGTACTCCGAATACTTCTCCGGCTTCATCGTGTCCGGCTTCGTGGGGCTGTTTGACGCCTGGTTTTCAAGGGGCATGGCGGAGACCCCCGATGAGATGGCAACTCTTGCGGAGGGAATGGTGCTTTTGAGCAATCGCATTTCCCGGCCCAGGGCGGGCGCCTAATGCAGCCCAAGCCAGTCTGAGCCCAGGGAAGGAGGGAAACGCATGTCGCAAATTACGAAAAAGGCGCTGGCCGCTTCGCTCAAGAAGCTGCTCCTCGAAAAACCGCTGGACAAGATCACCGTGACCGACATCGCGGAGGACTGCGGCGTCAACCGCCAGACCTTCTACTACCACTTTCAGGACATCTACGACCTGCTGGAGTGGTACTTCGCGTCGGAGGCTTCAGAGGCGCTGGAGGGTAAGAAGAGCTATGGCACCTGGCAGCAAGGGTTCCTCAAGATCTTCCAATGGGTGCAAGAAAACCGTCCGCTGGTCCTGAACGCCTATAAATCGGTTAGCCGCGAGCAGGTGGAGCGCTACCTGTACGAGGTCACGGGTAAGCTTCTGATCGACGTGGTGGAGGAGCAGGCGGTGGGGCTCTCCGTCCGGGACGAGGACAAGCGGTTCATCGCCGACTTCTACAAGTTCGCCTTCGTAGGTTTAATGCTGGACTGGATTCGCCAGGGGCTGAAGGAGGACCCGGAGAGGATCATCGCCCGCCTGAGCGTTCTCATCCAAGGCGACGTGCGGCGGGCATTGGAGAAATACGCAGCGCATTGAAAACTACCTTTACGTTATGGGCGACAGGTGGAATGGGTACGCCAGAGGGCGCTGCCCTTTGGAAACCTGCCAGGGGAAATGCCACCCGGATCCCTCACAAGGGAGAATGTCCGCCAGCGCGGACATTTAAGGTCAGAGTGCAGCGGCCCGGGGTAACGTCGCATAGACAAACCACGCCGTTTGTCCAAATTTCATACAATTTCGCCCCCGCGCCGGAAAGTTCGACGCGGGGGCGAAGCTGTCTATGGCGGCAGGCGGGCCGAAGGGCTAAAATTGGGCCATACAGCGGGCGAAACCGCGCCCACCGCCAACCGCA
>JAEVZE010000371.1 GCA_023392395.1 Bacillota bacterium | reverse complement strand
GCCCTGGACCGTTCGACCTCGGCGGAGATCATGATCGACATCGCGTCGCCGGTATCGATCATGAGACCCCAGCGGCGCCCCAGCAGCGTACAATCGCCGCCGATACTCGTCGAAACGTCAGACATGCTCGTATCCGTCGGAATCTCAATTTGGTACTTATCCGGGATATAGCCAATGTCGCTTTCGCACGCCTCCCGGCTCGTTTTGAAAAACCGAAGCCCTTCAAGCAGGTCGCCCTCTGGTGACAATGCCGCGGTCGCAACCTCGGCGCAAGCAACTTGTCCCAGTGCGAGCACCATCAACAGCATCACGAGGGTGATCAATCCCGCCCCGCGCTTCACAGCCATGCCGGTCCCTCCCAAATCGTCTCTCTCCATCCGGATTATACCAACCGCTTTCAGAGACGTCAACAATTCCGGCAAGCCCCGGTCGGAAATCGAGCATGAGAACAGGTATGAAACCCCATTCCAAAGGCCTTGTGAAGCGCACGTCAAAGCCCATCCAGGTTCATCGGTGCTAAACTTCCAAACACATAATATTTAACGCTGTGACACCCCCCAAACAATTGACAAAACGCCCGCTGGATGGTTTAATAATAACCGTTTGCTAGTTTAGTATCTTTAAACTCACCCGAGGGAGGCGGCCCATGAAAATCGGCTCCAAGATCAAGCGGCTGAGGCTCCAGCGGGGGCTGACCCAGGAAGAGCTGGCCGACCGGTGCGAGCTCTCGAAGGGCTTTATATCGCTGCTCGAGCGCGACCTGACCAGCCCGTCCATTGCGACGCTGGTGGACATCCTCGAGTGCTTGGGCACCGACCTTCCCCAGTTTTTCAGCGAGCGCGCCGCGCGCAAGCTGGTGTTCTCCGAGGCGGACACCTCCGTCAAGATCGACGCGGAAGGGCTCAAAGGCTCCATCCGCTGGCTGGTGCCGGACGCGCAGAAAAACCGCATGGAACCGATCCTGGTGGAGATCGGGCCGGGCGGCGAAACGGCCGAGGACGACCCTCACGAGGGCGAGGAGTTCGGCTACGTGCTGGCCGGCAGCATCCAGATCGTGCTGGGCGACCGCATTACCCGCGCCCGCAAGGACGAGAGCTTCTACTATGAGCCCACCGCCGTGCACAAGCTGGTCAACCCTGGAAAGACGGCGGCCCGCGTATTGTGGGTGGCGACGCCGCCCAGCTTCTGATTCTACACCAAAGGGGCATGCGCCATGATTGAAGAGACGCGGCTGATCGAGCTGATCGGCATTTCCAAGGAGTTTGACGGCGCGATGGCGCTTTCGGACATCAACCTGTACATCCGCAAGCGTGAATTCGTGACGCTTCTGGGCCCGTCGGGCTGCGGCAAGACCACGACGCTGCGCATCATCGGCGGCTTCGAATATCCGACGGAAGGGACGCTCTTGTTCGAAGGCAAGGACATCGCCTCCGTTCCGCCCTACAAGCGCAGGGTCAACACCGTGTTCCAGAAGTACGCGCTGTTCCCCCACCTGAACGTGTACGACAACATCGCCTTCGGCCTGAAACTGAAAAAGATGTCCCGGGACGAAATCGCCCGGCGCGTCACCCGCATGCTGAAGCTGGTCAAGATGACCGGCTATGAAAAGCGCCAGGTGGATTCGCTGTCCGGCGGTCAGCAGCAGCGCATCGCCATCGCCAGGGCCCTGGTCAACGAGCCGGAGGTGCTGCTGCTGGACGAGCCGCTGGGCGCGCTGGACCTGAAACTGCGCAAGGAGATGCAGCTGGAGCTGAAAAGCATGCAGCAGGAGCTGGGCATCACCTTCATTTTCGTCACCCACGACCAGGAAGAGGCGCTCACGATGTCGGACACCATCGTGGTCATGAACGAGGGCCGCATCCAGCAGGTAGGCGACCCCAAGCGCATCTACGACGAGCCCAAGAACGCCTTCGTGGCCGACTTCATCGGCGAGAGCAACATCCTTAAGGGTCTGATGCTGGAGGACGAGCTGGTCGAGATGTGCGGCGAAAAGTTCCCCTGCGTGGACTCGGGCTTCGGCCTCAACCAGCCGGTGGACGTGGTGGTGCGCCCGGAGGACATCATGGTGGTGGGCGAGGACGTGGGCATGCTGACCGGCGAGGTCAAGAGCGTGCTGTTCAAGGGCGTCCATTACGAGATGATCATCAACGCCGGCGGCTTTGACTGGAAGGTGCACTCCACCACCATGCAGCCCGCGGGCTCGACGGTGGGGCTTTCGGTCGTGCCGTTCAACATGCACATCATGCGGCGGCAGGAGAAGGCGAAGGAGGCGGCCTTATGAAGCGCAGCGCCTTCGCGGGCCCCTACGTCACCTGGATGGCGCTGTTCACGGTAGCTCCGCTGTTGTTCGTGGTGTACTTCGCGTTCAAGGGCGACAACGGCTTCACCCTTGCAAACGTGCAGAAGTTTCTGGCCCCGACCTACCTGAGCGTATTGTGGCGCAGCCTCTACCTTGCGCTCTACTGCACGGCGATCTGCTTGATCGTCGGCTACCCTGCCGCATACTTCCTGGCCAGCAAGGATTTCTCGAAAAATCAGGCGCTGTTCGTTTTGATCCTGATCCCTATGTGGATGAACTTCCTTTTGCGCACCTACGCGATGATGTCCCTCATGGAGGACAGTGGCATCATCAATCAGCTTTTGAAGCGGCTGGGGATGCAGCCGCTTGAGATGATCGGAACCGAAGGGGCCGTCCTGACCGGCATGGTGTACAACTTCGTGCCGTTCATGATCCTGCCGATCTACACGTCGCTCAAGAAGATGGACGAGCGCATCATCGAGGCGGCGGAGGACCTGGGCGCAAACCCCGCGAATGTGTTTCGGCGCGTGGTGCTGCCGCTGTCGCTGCCGGGCGTGATCTCCGGGATCACGATGGTGTTCATGCCGGCGGTGACGACTTTTGCGATCTCCAAGCTCCTGGGCAGCGGCAACATCTGGCTGTTCGGCGACCTGATCGAGCGCCAGTTCCTGGAGGCCAACGACTGGGGCTTCGGCTCTTCGCTTTCGCTGGTGATGATGCTTCTGATCATCGCGTCGATCGGGCTTTTAAACCGGATTGACCCCAAAAAGGAAGGGAGTGGCGCCTGGTGAGGAAGTTCTTCCGCGGCACGTACCTGGGGCTGCTGCTCACCTTCCTGTACGCCCCCATCGTGGTGATGGTCATTCTGTCGTTCAACGCGTCCCGGTCCCGCGCCAAATGGGGCGGCTTTTCGCTGCAATGGTACGAAAAGCTCTTCAACAAGCCGGAAATTATGCAGGTGCTGTACATGACGCTACTGGTGGCGCTGATCGCCACCATCGTGGCCACCATCCTGGGGACGCTGGCGGCCATCGGCATCCACGCGATGCGCTCCCGGAACGCCAACCTGATCATGAGCATCTCCTATCTGCCCATGACCACCCCGGACATCGTGACGGGCGTATCGCTGATGCTGATGTTCGTGTTTGTGAAGATCCCGCTGGGCTACCCCACGATGCTGCTGGCCCACATCGCCTTTGACACGCCCTACGTGCTGTTCTCGGTGCTGCCAAAGCTGCGGCAGCTGAACGTGAACCTGTACGAGGCCGCGCTGGATCTGGGCTGCACGCCGATGCGCGCGGTGCGCAAGGTGATCCTGCCCGAGATCATGCCGGGCGT
>JAEVZE010000322.1 GCA_023392395.1 Bacillota bacterium | reverse complement strand
GTGCTCGATAACACATTCATGCGGCCTTAAAGCCGCGCGAGAAGGGTGCGTGGAGCGGATCGTATGAAAACGCAACGGACGGACTTTGTGAAGACCCTCGACAGGCTGACCCCGCTCATCATCATGGTCCCGGCGCTTGTCGGCGTTTTGTTTGTACAGATCTATCCCAGCTTGGACTCCATCCGCCTGTCCTTTATGGACAAGTACCTGCTCAAGCCCACGGTGGATTTCGTCGGCATCGCCAATTATCTTGAGGCGCTGTCAAACCCCGACATCTATCAGGTCATCGGCAACACCATCGCGTTCTCGGTGCTGTCGCTGTTGATCGCGTCGGTGTTTGCGATGCTGGTGGCCAACGAGCTGAACAAACGCTTCCGCGGGCGGGCGGCGTTCCGCGCGATGTTTTTAGCGCCCTGGGTCACGCCCCCGCTGGTGACCTCGGTCATCTGGCAGTTGCTGCTCAACGAGACGTTCAGCCCCATCAGCAAGCTCTTCATGGAGTTGGGCTGGATCAGCCGCCCGATCAACTTCCTGGGTTCCACCCAGGTATTCTGGGGCTTCTTCTCGATGCCGCTGCTCTCCATCATCATGATCAACGTGTGGGCCATCTTCCCGTTTTTGATGGTCATGTTCCTGGCGGGCCTTCAGACGGTGCCGACCGAGCTGATGGAGGCCTCGACGATCGACGGCGCGAACGCAGCGCAGCGCTTTTTCAAAGTCACGCTGCCCACGCTGATGCCGGTGATCGAGACCTCTCTTTTGCTCGAGGCCATCTGGCAGTTCAACAACTTCAACCTCAGCTACCTGGTCACCAAGGGCGGCCCGCTGAACATGACGCGGGTGATGGCGGTTTCGGTGTACACCGAGGCGTTCATCAAGTTCCGCTACAGCTACGGCGCGGCCATCTCGGTGGTGATGATGCTGATCGCGATGGTGCCCGCAGTCATGTACCTGCGCAAGACCATCAACCAGGACAGGAACATTTAGAAAGGAGGCAGCGGTCGTGCAATCAAAACTCAACCGGGTTCTGGACGCCATCCGCCACTGGGCGGTCATGATCTTTGCCGTCCTGTTCGTGATGTTCCCGTACTACTGGATGGTGATTACCTCTCTGAAGCCCCGCGAGGAAGTCATGCTGTCGCCGCCCACCTGGTTCCCAAGCCATTTGGACTTTGGCAACTACGTGCAGGTGTGGAAGTCGCTGCCGCTACTGCGCTACATCGGCAATTCGCTGTTTGTGGCGGGGCTGACCACGGTGATCTGCGTGGCGGTTGCCTCTCTGTGCGGGTATTCCATCAGCCGGTTCGCGCAGCGCAAAACGCAGAAATTCACTTCGATCCTGATGATCGTATCGCAGTTGATCCCGGGCACGCTGCCGTTCATCTCCTTCTACTTCCTGATGTTCAACGCCCACCTGACCAACACCTACCAGGGCTTGGTCATCGCCTACACCGTGTGGGGCATCCCGTTCTGCACGCTGATGATGAAGAGCTACTTCAGCCAGTCGGTGCCCATGGCGCTGGAGGAGAGCGCGACCATCGACGGCTGCTCCCGCATCGGCATCTTCTTCAAGATCGCGCTGCCCATCTCGGTCCCAGGCATCGCCGCCACCGCCATCTACTCGTTCATCCTGGCGTGGAACGAGTTCATGTGGGCGTCGGTCATCCTGACGGACAATTCCCTAAAGCCCGCGTCGGTGGGCATCTACGACTACATCGGCCAGTACGGCGGCATCTCCAACATGTCGCTGACCGTGACCACCGCGGTCATCATCACCTTCCCGGCGATCATCTTGTTCGGCTTCCTGCAGAAGTACCTGATCAGCGGCCTGTCCGCCGGCGCGGTGAAGGGGTAGTCCGAAGGGCAAGGGCCCTTTGAAATTAAACCCACATCAACAAGGAGGCGCATCCCATGAAGACACGCGGTAACCGACTCTTGGCATTGACCCTGGCGCTCCTGCTCGCGTTCGCGCTCATGGTACCCGCAATGGCGGAGGACAAGCCGCTGGCGGGCAAGACCATCACCTTCACAATGCAGAAGTACGGCTCGGACCCGACCGCACAGGAAACCGCGCTCAATGAGATGGTGGCGGATTTCAAGGACAAGACCGGCATTACCGTGAACTTCTCGCTGATTGACTGGGGCCAGGCGCTGACCAAGCTGACGCTGGCCTGCACCGGCGGCGAAGCGCCCGACGTGTGCGACGCCTTCTTCACCTCCTCGATGGTGCAGATGGGCCAGGGCCAGTTTGGTCCGGCCGAGATCACCGACCTGTACCAGGAACTGGGCGGCGACGACGCCTACTTCCCGGCGGCGGTGGAAGAAGTCCGCGTGAACGGCGGCATCTACGGCATCCCGTGGCGCATGGACACCCGCGTCATCGCCTACAATATGGACCACTTCAAGGAGGCTGGCATCGAAAAGCTGCCCGCCACCTACGCCGAACTGATCGAGGTCGGCAAGAAGCTGACCAAGTACGACGAAGCCGGCAACATCGTGCGCTCCGGTTTTGTGTGGAGCGTGGGCGATTCCCGCTTCGACCAGACCTGGTTCTCCCTCTTGGCCGGTCACGGCGGCCGCATCATGGACACCGAGTACAAGAAGATGGCGTTCAATTCGCCCGAGGGCCTGGCCTCGCTGAAGTTGATGTATGACGCCATCAACACCGACAAGATCTGCACGCCTTCCGTCATCGACCCGTCCTTCAAGGCCGCCAACGAATACATGGCGGAGAAGGCCTCGATGGTCATCGGCGTCAACGCCGACTTCATGACCTCCGTCAAGTCGGACGCGCCCCAGCTGGCCGATAAGACCGGCTCCACCGTGATGTGCTCCACCACCGGCGAGGGCGTCAGCTCCATCGCGTTCTCCGCGCCCATCTGCCTGATGAAGACCTCCAAGGAGCCCGAAGCCGCCCGCGAGTGGATCAAGTACTTCTGCTCCACCGCCGGCCAGATCAAGATCTGCAGCGCCGTCAACCTGATCAACTCCCGCAAGGAAGTCATGGCCGACGCGTTCTACGGCAGCGACTGGATGAAGACCTTCCCGCTGCAGGCTGAGCGCGCCGTGCAGGGCGATCCGCCGATCCCGGTGTGGAGCCAGATCGACGCCTTCCCCAGCGGCCCCCTCAACACCATGTGCACCAACGTGATCGCGGGCAAGGACATTCAGGCCTCGATGGATGAGTGCCAGACCGCCTGCGACAAGATCCTCGCACAGGGCTTCTAAACCACCGAAACCCGCGGGCGGCCCCGCCAACGCGAGGCGGGGCCGTCCGTCATCCAAGTGCCCATCGGGCGAAAAGGAGCGAAACGACGTGAAGCTTTCCGTTTGCATCGACGCAATCTTCCGGGGCATTCCGGCGCCCGAGGCCATGCGCCTGACACGCGAGGCGGGCTACGACACCTACGAATTCTGGGGCTGGTGGGACAAAGACCTGGAAAAAATGCGTGATGCACAGCGCGAATGGAAGTTGACGCCCGCCGGGATGTGCACCCGCTTTTTCAGTCTGGTGGACCCTGCCGGGCATACGGACTACCTGAAGGGCCTCGAGGAAAGCATCGGCGCCGCGAAGACCCTGGACTGCAAAAATCTGATCTCCCAGTGCGGACAGGATACCGGCCTTCCCCGGGACGCACAGCGCGGCGCAATGATCGACTGCCTGAAAAAGGCCGCGCCCATTCTCGAACGTTCCGGCATCACCCTGCTGCTTGAGCCGCTGAACCTGATCGACCATCCGGGCTACTATCTGACCACAGTCGATGAGGCCGTGAAGGTGCTTAAGGCTGTGGGCAGCCCGAACGTCAAAATGCTATTTGACCTCTACCACCAGCAGATCACCGAGGGGGATCTGATCCGCCGCGTTACGCGCGCGCTGCCCTTCATCGGGCACTTCCACGCCGCGGGCAACCCCGGCCGGAGCGAACTGGGCACCGGCGAACTGAACTACCGGAATATCTTCGCCGCCATCCGCGAAATGGGCTATGACGGATGCGCCGGGCTGGAATACTTCCCCAAGCAGCCCGTCGAAGAAGGCCTCAAGGAAGCGCGGGCGCTGTTTGAGCAGGGCTGCGAACGTTGATAAGAAAAAGCACAACGCCAAAGGAGAGATAAAACCATGCAAACCATGTTTCCGAGAACGGACGTCGCGGGGGTATCGCTTTCCCGCATGCTGATTGGCACCAACTGGATGCTGGGCTGGAGCCACACCAGCCCCGCGGCGGACCAGCAGATCAAGAACCGGTATGCCAAGCCCGAGGATTTCTTTCCGATGCTGGACGCGTTCCTCTCCCACGGCGTCGATTCGCTGATGGGCATCATCGGCGAAATCCCGCTGATGCAGGACGCCATCTCCTACGCTCAGGACAAGACCGGCAAGAAGATCCACATCATCGACACGCCCATCCTCAACGTGTCGGACTCCCCGGAGGCCCGGCGCGAGGCGGAGGCGGTCGTGAGGCGCTCCGCGAAGGCGGGCTCCACCTTCTGCCTGCTGCACCACTCCTGCGCGGAGCAGCTGGTCAACAAAAACAAGCGCGAACTCACGCGGCTGGACGACTACACCAAGATGATCCGGGACGCCGGGATGATCCCGGGGCTGTCCGCCCACATGCCGGAGCTCATCGTCTATTCCGACGCCAATGACTACGATGTGGAGACCTATATCCAGATCTACAACTGCATGGGCTTTTTGATGCAGGTGGAGGTGGAGTCGGTTTCGGGCATCATCCACAGCGCGAAGAAGCCGGTCATGACCATCAAGTCCATGGCCGCGGGCCGCGTCACCCCCTACATCGGCCTGACGTTCAGCTGGGCGACCCTTAGGGACTGCGACATGGTCACCGTGGGCTGCTTCACCCCGGACGAGGTGCACGAGGACGTGGAGATTTCGCTGGCCGCGCTGGAACGGCGCTTCCCCAACCTCACCCCGCGCTCCAGCCCCAACCAGAACCAGACCGCCATTACCGGCAAGAAGTGACCGTAGCAGCAAACAAAGGGGCTGTCCTGAGAGCGGGACAGCCCCTTTTAGGTTGTTATGGTTCAAGATGACGGCGGGGCGCCGCCCCGCACCCTGCAAGGGGGGTGACCCCCCCTTGACCCCACACAAGGGTAAAAATGCCCGCTACCGCGGACATTTTGGGGATCAGAATGCGACGAGAAGCTGGTATCGAAATGAGCATTGGGCAACGGCGGGCAGGTTCAGAGCAAAGATTACGGGACGGGTTTGGTATACTTTATCTTTCCTTCGGTGGCTTCCGATGCCGTTGCGCGGGGGCGGCGGCTGTGCTATGATGATGGGCGACCCGTGAAATCCTGGCCATGAAAAAGGAGTCCGCCCATGCGCCACGAAATCGACCTGACCGATGCCGAGCCCAAGCGGATGTACCCGCTGGGTCCTGGCTTTTCCGGCGTCCGCCCGGACGGCGAAACACTGTCCTTCACCAACTACTATATGGAGCGAAACGGCGCGCCCTTTTTCGGCGTCAGCGGCGAAATCCACTACGCCCGGCTCTGGGAAGCGCGCTGGGAGGACGCCCTCCTCAAGATGAAGGCGGGCGGGGTCAACATCGTCTCCACCTATGCGTTCTGGATTCACCACGAGGAATTCGAGGGCGCGTTTGACTTTTCCGGACGGCGCGATCTGCGCGCCTTCGTACAGCTGTGCCAAAAGCACGGCTTATACGTGATCGCGCGCGTCGGGCCCTTCTGCCACGGCGAGGTGCGAAACGGCGGCCTGCCCGACTGGCTCTTCGGGAAGCCCTTTGAGGTGCGCTGCCTGGACGAGGGGTTCCTTGCATGTGTCCGGCGCTGGTACCGCGAGGTTTCAAAGCAGCTTTCTGGGCTGTTCTACAAGGACGGAGGGCCGGTGATCGCGGTACAGCTGGACAACGAGTACATGCACTCCGCCGCGCCCTGGGAGGCAACCACGGGAACGACGAACGAATGGCTGCCCGCGGGTGATCAGGGCGATAAGTACCTGATGAAGCTCCACGAGATCGCGCGGTCGGAGGGCATTGACGCGCCTTTCTACACCTGCACCGGCTGGGGCGGCGCGGCAACGCCGGAAGCCATGATGCCGCTTTGGGGCGGCTACGCGTTTCGCCCGTGGCTGTTCTATTCCGGCGGCGGCGAACACCCGGCGACCGAGGAATACTTGTACCGGGACAACCACAACGACGCCGTTCCGAAAACCTACAACTTCGAGCCCTTCTACCCGCCGGAATCCAGGCCCTACCTGTGCTGCGAGATGGGCGGGGGCATGTTCTCCAGCTACAACTACCGCTTCCAGCTGCCTTTTGAGAGCGTGGACGCGATGGCGAACATCAAGCTGGGCTCGGGCTGCAACATGCTGGGCTACTATATGTACCACGGCGGCACCAACCCGATGGGCTGCGCGGGCTCGTTTTTGAACGAGGGACAGGTGCCCAAACTGAGCTACGATTTTCAGGCGGCGTTGGGCGAATACGGCCAGGTTCGCCCCTCCTTCCGAAGGCTCCGGGCGCTGCACCACCTGACAAAGTCCTTTGAAAAAGAGCTCTGCCGCATGAAGACCTTCCTGCCCGAAGGCTCTCAGGAAATTGACCCTGAGGATGCGGGCGCGCTGCGCTGGGCAGTGCGCGCGTCGGAGGATGGCGCGGGCTTTCTGTTCCTGGACAACTATCAGGATCACGCGGCGACGGAGGCCAAAACGGAGGAGACGGTGACCATCCGCCTGCCCGGCGGGGACGTGACGTTTGAAAACCTTTCGCTTGCGGCGGGCGAAAACTGCGCCCTGCCCTTCAACCTGAAGGTGGCCGGCGTGACGCTGCGGCGTGCCCACGCCCAGCCGCTCACGGTGATCGACGCGGGCGGCGAACCCACGGCGTTCTTCTTCCGGCCGGAGGGCATGCAACCACTGTACGCCTTCCCGGAGGGCACGGTCATCGGGCCGGAGACGGAGGGCGTGAAGGTGGAAGGAAACCTCGTTCGGGCGGAAGGCGATATGCCCCGCTTCCGGGCGACGCAAAATGGAAAGACGGCGCGCTTCGTCACGCTCAGCCGGGCGCAGAGCCTCCTGTTCAGCGTCGCACGCGTAAAAGGCCGCGAAGTCGCCATCCTGACGGAGGGCGCGCTCATGGCCTCCGAGGAAGGCCTCAAAATCGAGCACGACCAGCCGCGGGTGGACGTCAAACTGTTCCCGGACGGCGTGATGCCGCTCCTGGACGCTGCGCGGGACGGCGTGATGCCGCTCCTGGACGCTGCGCGGGACGGCTCGGACGGCCTTTTTACCCGTTGCCGTCTGGAGAAAACACCGCTCAAACTGGGAGCAGATGTCCGGCAGGTTGGGCCGACGCGCTATGCGCTTAAGATCCCCGCCTGGGATCCTGCGGCAGTCAAAGAGGTGCTCCTGGAACTTTCCTACCGGGGCGACATCGGTCAGGCGTTTCTGAACGGCCGAATGATCGCCGACAACTTCTGGAACGGCGCGCCGTGGGCGATCGGCCTGGCCGAATTCCGGGAAGAGCTGGCCGCGGGGCCGCTGACGGTGTACATCACCCCCGTCCGGCGAGGCGGCAAGGTCAACGTGGAATCCACCATGGCCGGGCGCAGGGAAGAAACCGCAGACTCAACCGGCGCTCTGGACGGCGTCTCTCTGAAACCCGTCTACGAGTGGCGCTTGACTTGACAGGCGTAAGACAAAAAGCGGGGCTTAACCCCGCACAGGCTTTGACAAACTTTCGTCTTCTTTTCAATCGTTCCCGGCGACCGGCGCGCCGGGAACGCGTTTCAGCAACCAGTGCGCGCACTGGTTGCTGAAACAATACCTCAAGTCAACAGGCCGCCCGGAAATTCCTCAGAATTTCAGGCCTGCGCAGAGCCCCTCCCTTTGCGTTGAAAAGCCGTCTTGCGGATTTTCAACGCCCTTCGTCAGCCGTGGGAGAATCCATCCCCCGCGGGCGCTTCATCGCCGTAAAGCTGCCTGGAAATGTCCTGATTCTTTCCCATGACGCCCGCCGCGTCGGCGCGGCAGCGCTTGCAGTGGCGGAATACGTCCAGAAAAGGCGCGGCGGCCTCCCTTGCGTCGTTCAATTCCGCGCAGGTAGGTTCCCTTTTGTCCGCCATGCCGTGCTGCGGAATCAACGGAATGATGTTTAGGATGGACGCGCCCAGCGCGGCTGTTTTCTCCGCGATTGATGCGATTTCACCGTCGTTTACGCCGGGCACCAGCACGGTGTTGATCTTGATGACCGCGTCCAGTTCCCGCCCAGCGGCCTCGAGGCCCCGGAGCTGCGCTTCGATCAGCGCCCGGGCGGATTCGACGCCGGTGAGCACCTTGCCGTTCGTCACGGTGAAGGCGTTGATCTTTTCCAATGTTTCAGGGTTCAGGGAATTGACGGTCACGGTCAGAGAGTCCAGGCCGATTTCCTTGAGTTCCGGAACTTTGCCCTCCAGCATCAGGCCGTTGGTGCTGAGGCATTTGATGATGTGCGGATACCTTTCCTTGATCAGCCGGAAGGTTTTGATGGCGTGATCGCTTGCCAGCGCGTCGCCCGGCCCCGCCACGCCCGCAACGCTGATTTCCGGGCACAATTCCAGCGCGTGGCCCAAAATGTCCGCCGCCTCTTCCGGCGTCAGCACGCGGCCTGCCGCGCCGGGCACGTTTTCCGAATGGATGCCGCGGCCGCAGAACCGGCAGCCGATGTTGCAGGCGGGGCTCACCGGCAGGTGGATGCGGCCGTACTTCAGGTGCGCTTCGCCGCTCAGGCAGGGGTGGCGCTTGCAGGAAGCGAGTTTTGCGTCCGCCCGCGCGCGGATCTCGGTGATCACGGTCGCCATATGAACGCCTCCTTTCAGGGTTTGTCCAGAATGTGGTCTTCGATCAACTTCTCCAAAACGTCGTCGATCGGATAGGGCGCTTCAAACACGCGGATGCCCCTAGAGGCCACGTACTGGGCCGCGCCGTAGCCGATGCGCTCGACCAGGAGCGCCTCGCAATCGGAGATGACGTCCAGGATCGCGTCGAACGCACGCTCGTCGTGCCCGTTCGGACCGCAGGCGCGCCGCGCTTTACGCAGCTCCACCAGCTCGTACCGTTCCGGGAAGAGGTCTACGATGGCAAAGCGTTCGGCGTGGCCAAAGTGGGTGTCGATGAATTTGCCGGAAAGGCTCGCCAGCGCGACGCGGTGCGGCATGGGATCGCCTCCTTGAAAAAAGTGCGCGGGCGGCGTCAACCGCCCGCGTATTTGTGGAATTGTCCGTTGACTAGAATGCGGGGATGACCGCGCCCTTGTACTTCTCCACGATGAACTGGCGCACTTCCTCGGTGGTCAGCGCGTTATAGAGCGCCACGATGGCGGGGTCATTGACGCGCGCGCTGGTGGTGACCAAAATGTTCGCGTAGGGCGAATCCGCGCCTTCGCGGAAGAGGGCGGTGCCCGCGTCGATGCCGGCCTCCAGCACGCGGTTGGTGTTGATGATCGCGCCGTCCAGGTCCGGCAGCAGCCTGACCAGCTGCGCGGCGTCGATCTCCTCGATCTTGATGGGCTTCACATACTCCTCAATGTCCTGAATGGTCGCCTCGTAGGTGGCGAGGTCGCTTTTCAGCTTGATGAAGCCGTTCTGCTCCAGGATCTTCAGCGCGCGGTATTCGTTGGTGGTGTCGTTGGGCACGCCGACGACCGCGTTGTCCGGAATCTCTTCCTTGGTCTTGTACTTGTCGGAGTAGAAGCCGATGGGCTCCACGTGGATCGCGCCCGCCGGGGCCAGATCCAGGCCCTTCTCGGCCACGACGGAGTTCAGGTAGGGCACGTGCTGGAAGAAGTTGACGTCGAACTCGCCGGAGGCGGTGTCGTCGTTTCCGTGGTCGTTCTGGGCGATGGTGATCTCAAGGTCAATGCCCTGCTCGGCCAGCTTGGGCTTGACGAACTCGAGGAGTTCCGAGTGGGGCACCAGGTCCGCCAGCACCTTCAGCGTCACGCGAGGATTAAAGGTCGTGAGGGGTTCCGCCGCAGGAGCGGGGGGCGCCGCGGTTTCGGCGAAGGCGACGACGCTTACAAAAAGAGACAAAACGATCAGGACCACAAGAATTTTCTTCATAAGAAATTCTCCTTTTCAAATAAATCTGAAATTTTGGTGTTTGTATCAGACGATGAACCGCTTGCGGGCGATGGACTTGCTGGCCCGGTCGCCCACGAACTGGATACCCTGCACCATGACCACGAGCACCAGGACCGCCGCGATCAGGATGTCGGTCTTAAACCGGGAATAGCCGAACCGGACCGCCACGTCGCCCAGGCCCCCCGCACCGAAGGAACCAGCCAACGTGGTCGTGGAGATGACCACGATCACCGCCACCGTGAACGAGCGGATGAGGGAGGGCAGCGCCTCCGGGATCAGCACCTTGACGAGGATGGAGGCGTTGCTTGAGCCCATCGCGCGGGCCGCCTCGACCTTGCCCTTTTCGACTTCGCGGAGGGAGCCTTCCACCAGGCGCGCGTACATCGGCACGCAGCTGGCCACGAGCGCCAGGATGCAGGCTTCGGGGCCGTAGGCG
>JAEVZE010000270.1 GCA_023392395.1 Bacillota bacterium | reverse complement strand
CCACGATCATGCCGGAATACACCTTCGTGCCCGGCCAGAGGAACAGTTCGCCGCGGTCCTGCAGGTAGAACATCGCGTAGCTGGTGGTTTCTCCGGTTTCAAACGCGACGAGGGAGCCGCTGACGCGGGTCGGGATGTCGCCCTTGTACGGCTCGTAGCCGTCGAACACGGCGCTCATCACGCCCTCGCCGCGGGTATCGGTCAAAAACTCCGGACGGTAGCCGAACAACCCGCGGGACGGAATCGTGAACTCCATCCGGGTGCGTTCCGCGCCCTGCATGGATACCAGCGTGCCCTTCCGGCGGCCCAGTTTTTCGATGACCGCGCCGGCGTACTCGGCGGGCACGTCGCACACGAGCAATTCCATCGGCTCGTGCTGTTCGCCATCGACATCCTTGAACAATACGTGGGGCTTGGTCACCTGGAATTCGTAGCCCTGGCGGCGCATGGTCTCAATAAGGATGGACAGGTGCAATTCGCCGCGGCCGGACACGCGGAAGGCGTCGGTGGTGTCGGTATCCTCGACGCGCAGGGAGACGTCCGTCTGCATCTCTTTAAAGAGCCGGGCGCGCAGGTGGCGCGAGGTCACGAACTGGCCTTCGGTGCCCGCAAACGGGCTGTCGTTGACGACGAAGTTCATGGAAACCGTGGGTTCGGAGATCTTGAGGAAGGGCAGCGGCTCCGCCGAGCCCGGTACGCAGATCGTGTCGCCGATGGACAGTTCGTCAAACCCGCTGATGGCCACGAGGTCGCCCACCTTCGCTTCCTCATAGGGCACGCGCTTCAGGCCGTCGAACTGGAACAGGCCGCCCAGGCGAGTGGGCGCGCTCACGTCCTCGGAGCCGAAGGTGCACCGCACCGCCATCTGCGCTTGCTTCAGTTGACCGCGCTCCACGCGGCCCACGCCCACGCGGCCCAGGTAGTCATTGTAGTCGATGGTGGAAATGAGCAGCTGCAGCGGCTCGTCCGGGTCGCCCACGGGCGCCGGAATGTGGGAGAGGATCTGGTCGAACAGCGGCCGCAGGTCCTCGCCGGGGTTTTTGTAGTCCAGGCTGGCGGTGCCGGCGCGGCCGGAGGCGAACACGATGGGGCTGTCCAGCTGCTCGTTACTGGCGTCCAGCTCCAGCAGCAGTTCCAGCGTTTCGTCCACCACGTCCTCGCACCGGGCGTCGGGTCGGTCGATCTTATTGACCACCACGATCACCGGAAGGCTCAATTCCAGCGCCTTCTTGGTCACAAAGCGGGTCTGCGGCATGGGCCCTTCAAAGGAGTCCACCAGCAGCAGCACGCCGTCCACCATCTTGAGCACCCGCTCCACCTCGCCGGAGAAATCGGCGTGGCCGGGGGTGTCCACGATGTTGATTTTGACGCCTTCGTAGTGTACGGCGGTGTTCTTGGCCAGGATCGTGATGCCACGCTCCCGCTCCAGGTCATTGCTATCCATCACGCGCTCCGCCACCTGCTGGTTTTTGCGGAATACGCCGCCCTGCTTGAGCATTTCGTCCACCAGCGTGGTCTTGCCGTGGTCAACGTGGGCGATGATGGCGATGTTGCGAAGATCTTCTCTGACGATTTTCAAGCGTTTATACCCCTTTTTCGTAAACCGGATTAGTCCAAAACATCCGCGGTGAGCCGGTCGGCGGTTTCCTTGAGCACGAGCCCCTCGTTATTCTCGGTGGCCAGGCGGATCGACCATTCGTTTTCAAACATCAGTACGTCGCGCCCGGCGCGGTCGATGGCGCGGGCGGTGGTGGAAGTCAGCCTCAGCCTGTCCAGCGGCTTTGGCGTTGATTCCACCCAGCGCACGTAGCGGAAGGGCAGCGCCTCCCGGGTCAGCTCCACGCCGTACTCGCCCTTCAGGCGATATTCCAGCACGTCCATCTGCAGTACGCCCACGACGCCCGCGATGATCTCCTCCCGCCCGATGTCCGGGCGTTTGAAGGTCTGGATCGCGCCCTCCTGCGAGAGCTGCGAAACGCCCTTGGCGAACTGCTTGCGCTTCATGGAGTCCACCGGGCTGATCCGGCAGAAGTATTCCGGCGCGAACAGCGGAATGCCGGAATACCTGAGCGGCGCGCCCTCGCACAGCGTGTCGCCCAGGCGGAAGATGCCGGGGTCGAACAGGCCGATGATGTCGCCCGCGTAGGCTACGTCCACCGATTCGTGCTCCTGCGCCATGAACGTCTGCGGCTGGGCCAGCTTGATCTCCTTGCCCGAGGAGGAGTGCCACACGGTCATGCCCTTTTCAAACACGCCCGAGCACACCCGCATGAAGGCCAGCCGGTCCCGGTGGGCCGGGTTCATGTTGGCCTGGATCTTGAAGATGAAGCCGGTGAAGCGGGGCTCGTCCGGCCGGATGAAGCCGATGTCGCTCTCCCGGGGCGAGGGTACGCGGGTGAAGGAGAGGAAGCGCGTCAAAAACGGCTCCACGCCGAAGTTGTTGTAGGCCGAACCGAAGAACATCGGCGTCAGCTGGCCGGACAGGATTTTGGGCAGGTCGAAAGGATCGCCCGCCACGTCCAGTAGCTCCACGTCCTCCAAGAGCTTGTCGTAATAGCTCTCGCCCAGCACCACCGGAAGGCGCGGATCGTCCAGCGCAAGGCGGATCTCCTCCGCCTGCCTTTGGCCGTGGTCGCCGCCGCGGTACAAAAGCACTTCCTTCACGTCCCGCTGGTACACGCCCTTGAAGTCGCCGTGCACGCCGATGGGCCAGTTGACCGGGCAGGAGCGGATGCCCAGCACCTGCTCCAATTCCTCCATCAGTTCAAACGGGTCCTTGCCGGCGCGGTCCAGCTTGTTGACGAAGGTGAAGATGGGGATCGAGCGCAGGCGGCAGACCTTGAACAGCTTCACCGTCTGCTCCTCGACGCCCTTCGCGCAGTCGATCAGCATGACCGCGGAGTCCGCCGCGATCAAGGTGCGGTAGGTGTCCTCGGAGAAGTCCTGGTGGCCGGGGGTGTCCAGGATGTTGATCCGGTAGCCCTCGAAGTCGAACTGCATGGCGCTGGACGTGACCGAAATGCCGCGCTGCTTTTCGATCTCCATCCAGTCGGAGGTTGCGTGGCGGGCGGCCTTTCGCGCCTTGACGGAGCCCGCCTGCCGGATCGCCCCGCCGTACAGCAGCAGCTTTTCCGTCAGAGTGGTCTTGCCCGCGTCGGGGTGAGAGATGATGGCGAAGGTGCGCCTGCGCGCGACCTCTTTTTTCAGTTCAGGGTGCTCCATGAATGCTTCCTCCCGATGTTTTTCTTTGGGGCATATGCGCTCCGTTCGCTACATCGGAGGAACCTCCCAATCAAGTCAGAATAATGTGCGTGTCGACAAGCCGACACGCGCGAACGAAATCCGCTCCACGGCTTTCGTTCGCATTGGGACGGGCCGGTTTCCTGAAATCCTGCGGGATTTCCGGGCATAAAACCGGTTCGGGTTCGCTTTCCCATTCGCTTGCGCTCGGTGGGAAAGCCAAATCCACCGCGCATGTCGCTGGATTTGATTAAATTCAGAGAGAACTTTGGTCCTCTCTGAGACTCTCCTAGAGGGCAAAAACGGTACGATATAGTATAGAACGATTTTTGTCCGCTTGCGTGGTGGTTTGCGTTAAATGCGGGGAGATGCTATAATGGAAGGCGGCGAAATTTGCCATACGGAGGAAGCCATGTTCGCGCATCTTCACCTGCATACCCAATACAGCCTGCTGGACGGCGCGTGCCGGATCGATCAACTGTTCGACCGGCTGCAGGCGCTGGGCCAGACCGCCTGCGCCGTCACCGACCACGGCGTGATGTACGGCGTCGTGGACTTCTACAAAGAAGCCAAGAAGCGGGGCATTCACCCGGTGATCGGCTGCGAGGTGTACGTCTGTCCGGATATGGACGAAAAGCAGTCCGCCGCCCGGGAGTACAGCCACCTGATCCTGCTGTGCGAGAACATGGACGGCTATAAAAACCTGATCCGCCTGGTCTCCGAAGGGTTCACCCGAGGGTTCTACTACAAGCCCCGGGTGGACTATAAGCTGCTGGAGCAGTATTCCGGCGGCCTGATCGCGCTGTCCGCCTGCCTTTCGGGCGACATCCCCAAGCTCCTTCTGGACGGGCGGGAGAACGACGCCCGGGCGATGGCGGAAAAATATGTTTCCATCTTCGGCGAGGGCAACTTCTACATCGAGCTTCAGGACCACGGCCTGGCCGAGGAGCGGCAGACGCTGCCGCGCCTGGTGAAGCTGGCGCGCTCCATGAACCTGCCCCTGGTCGCCACCAACGACTGCCATTACCTGGAGCCGGGCGATGCGCAGGCGCAGGAAGTGCTGATGTGCATCCAGACCGGAAAGTCCCTCGCCGACGAAAACCGCATGCGCATGGACACCGATCAGCTCTACGTCAAGAGCGAAGACGAGATGCGCCAGCTGTTCCCGGCGTTCCCGGACGCCATCGAAAACACCATGAAGATCGCCGAGCGCTGCAAGGTGGACTTTGACTTTTCCTCCACACACCTGCCGCGCTTTCCGCTGGCAGAGGGACAGGACGCGCTGACGCTGTTCCGCGAGCAGTGCTGGAAGGGCCTTTCGGAAAAGTACGCCCCGGAACGGCAGGACGCCCGGGAGCGGCTCGCCTACGAATTGTCCGTCATCGAGAAGATGGGCTACGTGGACTACTTCCTGATCGTCTGGGACTTCATCAAGTACGCCCGGGACAACGGCATTCTGGTGGGTCCCGGCCGCGGCAGCGGCGCGGGCTCCATCGCGGCCTATTCTTTGGGGATTACCTCGGTGGACCCGCTCAAGTACAACCTGCTGTTTGAGCGCTTTCTGAACCCGGAGCGCATTTCGATGCCGGACTTCGACATCGACTTTGATTACGAGCGCAGGGGCGAGGTCATCGACTACGTGGCGAGGCGCTACGGACAGGACCACGTGGCGCAGATCATCACCTTCGGCACCATGGCCGCCCGCGCGGTCATCCGGGACGTGGGGCGGGTCTTGGGCATCTCCTACCAGCAGACGGACGTGGTGGCCAAAATGGTGCCCTTCGCCCTCGACATGACGCTGGAAAAAGCGCTTTCCATCAACCCGCAGCTCAAAAACGCCTACGATACCGACGAATTGGTGCAAAAGCTGATCGACACCGCGAGGAAGCTTGAGGGCATGCCCCGCCACGCCTCCACCCACGCGGCGGGCGTATTGATCACCGCAAAACCTGTCTACGAATACGTGCCGCTGCAGACCAACGACGAGGTGGTCACCACCCAGTTCCCGATGGGCACGCTGGAGGCGCTGGGGCTTCTCAAGATGGACTTTCTGGGCCTTCGCACGCTCACGGTGATCGGGGACAGCCTGAAGCTCATTCAGGAGGGCGGCGGGCCATCCATGCGCCCGGAGGACATCCCGCTGGACGACCCGGCGGTGTACCGGATGATCTCAGCCGGCGATACCGACGGCATCTTCCAGCTGGAATCCGGCGGCATGCGGTCGTTCCTCATGAACATGAAGCCGGAGAACTTCGAGGACATCATCGCCGCCATCTCGCTGTACCGGCCGGGGCCGATGGAGTCCATCCCGCGCTACATCGCGGGCAAGCAGAACGCGGCCTCCGTACGATACGAGCACCCGCTGCTTCGGCCCATTCTGGACGTGACCTACGGCTGCATGGTGTATCAGGAGCAGGTCATGCAGATCGTCCGGGACCTTGCGGGCTACTCCTATGGCCGCAGCGACCTGGTGCGACGCGCCATGGCCAAGAAAAAGCACGACGTGATGGCCAAGGAGAAGGAATACTTCATCCACGGAAAATTCGCGCCCGACGGTTCCATCGAGGTCGAGGGCGCGGTGCGCAGGGGCGTGCCGGAGGAGGTCGCCGAGCGCCTGTTCGAGGATATGACCGCGTTCGCGTCCTACGCCTTCAACAAATCCCACGCGGCGGCCTACGGCGTGGTCGCCGTGCAGACGGCGTGGCTCAAGGCCTACCACCCGGTGGAGTTCATGGCGGCCCTCATGAATTCCGTACGCGGCAACACCGACAAGGTGGCCTTCTACATCGACACCTGCCGGACGCTGGGTATCCGCGTGCTGCCGCCCGACGTGGGGAAATCATCCGAAGGCTTCTCCGTGGACAAAAGCTGCGACCGGGCCATCCGCTTCGGGCTGGGCGCGGTGAAAAACGTGGGCCACGGCGCGGTGCTGGCGATCCTTCAGGCGCGGGAGCGGCCCTACACGGACCTGTTTGACTTTATCGACCGGGCCTGCTGCGACCAAGTGAACAAGAAAGCGGTCGAGAGCCTGATCAAGGCGGGCGCGCTGGATCAGCTGCCCGGCACCCGTACCCAGAAGCTGGAGGCCCTCGAAAAGGCCATGGACGGCGCGGCCAAGAAGCGAAAAAATACGCTGGACGGCCAGGTATCGCTGTTTGGCGAGGCGCAGCCGCTGCCCCCGCCGCCGCTGCCGCCCGCAAGACCCGAGGACCCGAGGGCGCTCCTCCAGATGGAGCGGGAGATGACCGGCGTGTACATCTC
>JAEVZE010000250.1 GCA_023392395.1 Bacillota bacterium | reverse complement strand
CGATCTATGCGGCGCACTCCGCTTTCGGGAAGAGGTTGCGACCGGCGGCAGCGGTACCGGGGTGGCGGTCGTTGATCCGCTGAGCTCCCAAGGCGCTCTGGTGCTGGACGAAGAGGGTAGGTTCCTCCTGGCGGTCAACGCGGGTAACAACACCGTCTCAAGCTTCCGGCTGGAGCACGGCTGTCCGGTGCTGGTCAGCGTCGTGCCTTCTGGCGGCGTAAGGCCTATCAGCATTGCGGTCAGCAGGAATCTCGTCTATGTGGCAAACGCGGGCGGCGGGGGGATCGCCGCCAACTTGAGCGGCTTTATGCTGGATCACAGCGGAGCGCTCACGCCAATCCCCGGTTCTATGGTGCCGCTGGGCCCGGCCACCGTCCTGCCGTCCTGCGTTTTGTTCAGCCCGGACGGCCGCTTTCTTGTGGTGAGCGAGCGGGGCGTAAACCTCCTGGTCACATTCCGGGTACTGCCCAGCGGTCTTCTGACAAACCCGGTGGCTACCGCCTCGAGCGGCAGCGGCCCGTTCGGTATGGCCTTCACAAAACGCGGCGTTCTTTTGGTCTCGGAGGTAGGCCCCAACGCGCTGTCCAGCTATCGCTTGGAAGACAGCGGCGCGCTTCAGGTGATCAGCGGCACGGTGCTCAACCATCAGGGCGCCACCTGCTGGGTTTCGGTCACGCCGGATGGGCGCTTCGCCTACACGTCCAACGCGGCCACTGGCACGATTTCTCTGTACCACGTCTCCCGGGATGGAGAGCTGCGGCTGATCGAGAGCGTTCCCTCGACGCCTTTGATGAACGGCGCTCCGATCGACAGCGCCATCGACCCCTGTGGCGAGTTTTTGTATGTGCTAAACGGCGCGATGGGGTCCATCAGCGTGTTCCTGATCGAGTGCGAGGGCCATCCGGCGCTGGTTCAGATCTACGAGAACACACGCCTGCCGGAAGTCGGCGCGCAGGGGATCGCCGTAAACTGATACGGAGGAATCGGTATACAAAAGAAAGTTGAGAGGGTTCCATCCCTCTCAATCCGTACACAAAGTGTCAGCTTTCAGCCTGTATTTTCCCTTTCGTAGATCAAGGGGCATCATGCCCTTGCGTTTCTTCGCCTTATCGCACGACCACCGCCGTCTTCGGGCGGGTGCGCTTGAACAGCACGCCCAGCGTCGCTGGGCCGCAGTGGTTCGACACCGTGCAGCCCGCGCGGGTCTCCAGGATTTCCTCAAACGGCGCGAGGCTCTGGACCAGCGTGCGCACCTTCTGTACAACCTCGGGCGTGCAGGCGGAGTGGGTGATGAACACCCGGCTGAAGTCGATGTCCTGCCGGGCGGTGAGCCGGTCGCGCACGTAGTGCTCCAGGCAGCGCCCGAAGCTGCCGCGGTACCGCTTGCCCACCCTCATTTCGCCTTTGACCACTTCAATACAGGGCTTGAGCTGCAATAGCCTGGCCCCCGCCGCTTCCAGACCCGAACAGCGTCCGCCGCGGCGCAGGTAGTCCAGGCTTTCGATGATGAAGCTGGCGTCCACGCGGGGGATGATCTCCCGGAGCCTTCGGACGATCTCCTCCGCCTGCATGCCGCCTTGAGCCATCACCGCCGCGTCTTGAGCGACGTGGCCGCTGCCGGTGGACAGGTTCCGCGAATCGACCACGTATACGTTTTTGAAGCCTTGGGCGGCGAGGCGCGCGTTGTGATGGCAGGCGGAGAACTCCTGGCTGATGGAGATGTGGATCACCGAGTCGAAATCCGCCGAGAAGCGCTCAAACAGACGCTCGTAGTCGTACTGGTTGACCGCCGCGGTGCACACCTTGCGGCCGGCCTGCGCGTAGCGGAAGATGTCGTCGGGCGAAATGTCCACGCCGTCCTGGAAGGATTCGCCGTCCACCAGCGCGTACAGGGGTGCCAGCGTGATGTTTAGCCTGCTCAGGATTTCCGGGGAGAGATCGCAGGTGCTGTCGGCCGTGATCTTGATCATGCGGATACCTCAAGCTTGGATTTGGGGCTCGACGGGAGAACTGGAATGCCGCAACAGCCGGAGTGCGCGAAAAACGCTCTCCGGCTATCGCAAAGGGTGGGGGAGGGTCGGTTCGGGCCGGTTGACCGGCTCCCGGGAGGCCCGGCGGATTGCGTAAACGACGCCGCGCGGCCACTCGGCGGGAAAACCTTCGTTACGCGCCGAGGGACGAGTCCTTTTGCGCGGGGGCGCATCCCGCGCAGGCCTCGCAGGCGTTGCAGCCGAATTTCTCATCCCACAGCCGGTCGGCGGTGACGGCCCAGGCTTCCGCCGTCGGGGCGCATTTGCCGCTGAGCGCATGCACGTCTTCGGGGGCGATCATGTCGGTGGACCGGGCGCCGGAGGCGTCCACCATTTGGGCGAGGGCCTCCGGGTTGTCGAGCAAGGGGCAGGGCCGGAGGTGGTTTTCGTTGAACGGCTGATTTTGACGGTATTGCATGAACAGAGGAGACTGCAATGCCTCCAGCAGCGTGTGGGTGTAGATGCTGCTGTCAGCGTAGTGGATGAACGCGCAGGGCTCGATGTCGCCGCCTGCATTGATGTGCAGGTACCTACGGCCGCCGGCGATGCAGCCCTTCACGAACTCGCCGTCGTTCCAGAAGTCCAGCGTGAAGATGGGCTTGGTCTCCCGGAAAGAGCGCACCTGGCGGTACATGAATTCCCGCTGCTCCGGCGACACCATGAGTTCGGGCACCGCGTCTGCGCCCACCGGCATGTAGGTGAACAGCCAGATGAATTTCGCGCCCTTTTCGATCATGTCGTCGAAGAAGGCCTCGCTTCCGATGGCTTCGGTGTTTTGGCTGGTATAGCAGCAGGACGCGCCAAACAGCAGTTTTTTGCGCTTCAAGATCTCCATCGCTTGCACGACCGCTTGGTAGGTGCCGTTTCCGCGCCGGGAGTCGGTGGCCTCCTCAAAGCCCTCGATGCTGATGGCGGGCGCGAAGTTCTTGACGCGCAGCATCTCATCGGCGAACTCCTCGTCGATCAGCGTGCCGTTGGTGAAGGCGGTGAAAAAGCACTCCGGGTGCAGTTCGCACAGCTTGATCACGTCCTTCTTGCGCACCAGTGGCTCCCCGCCTGACAGCACATAGAAGTAGACGCCCATGTCCACGCCCTGCTGGACGATCCGGTCCAGCGTGTCCAGGCTCATGTTCATCCGGCTTCCGTACTCCGCCGCCCAGCAGCCCACGCAGTGCAGGTTGCAGGCAGAGGTCGGGTCCATCAGGATCGCCCAGGGAATGTTGCAGTCGTACTGCTGCTGCAGTTTCAACTGGCGCTGGCCGCCGATGGCGGTGGCGTTGACGACGAAGTTCGCAAACAGCGCCTTGCGCACGCCCGGGTCGATGTCGTCCCACATGGACATAAGCAGCTGGTACCAGTTGCCCTGCCTGTCCGCAAGAACCTGGCGCACGGCCTCGCGCTGGCCCTTCATCGAGCCGTCCGCGTCCAGCCTGTCGATGATCTTCATCAGCTTGGGCGCGTTATTCTCTGGATTGGAGTCGAGGTATTTGTAGGCCATCTTCAGGGCGGCGCTGCCGAGCACTTCTTTCACGTTTATGACCTCCACTCTCTCTTTTTTCCAGCGGCAGTATAGCATGCCCCTGCCGGGGCGTAATTAGACAGATCGTCGTTTTGTCAGAAATCCTGACAAAAGGCCGCATCTGTCAATGGAGCGCAGGCACTTTTCAGGGTACAATACGATCGGAGAGGGAGCTTTATACCAGCGCGAGGAGGAAGCGTATGCTCGACATCGACGCGAGGCTGGCCCGGCAGGCCATCGGCATCGCGGTGGACAAGGCCCTGGAGGACGTCAAGGGCAACACCCGGCGCAGCATCCGCAACCTGATCGATCTGGGGCTGCTCTTTTCGCAGAGCGAAAATCAGAAGTGGTTCTTTGGTACCGCCAAGCAGGTGATCGAGAACCCGAAGAATCCATATAAGGCACTGGTCACGCGGGCTGTCCGAGACATCGACTGCGAGACGATCCGGCGCGTCGGGCTGAACCTGGGTTACAACGCATTGACCTATGGCGCGAAGAAGCTGCGCAAAAAACAGGAAGCGTTGGGCGTGAGCCTGCCCTGGATGCTGGACGTGCGCGATGGCTATGGAGCGGAATTCGCGCCGAAGCTTGCGTGCTGCCTTCAGGAGGGGCAGGAGCTGGGCATCTACGGCTATGCGCTGCGTTTGACGAACCCGGAGAACCTTCCGAGCGCTTTGGCGCTCGTCAAACGCAACGAGGAATGCTTCTTTGCGCTCAGGCTGCCCAGCGGCATGGTCGACAGCTGTGCCGCGGAACTGATCGCCCAGGCGCACAACGTGGCGGTGACGGTGGACATTGAGGTGGCGAATGATCAGGCGGAGGACGCGTTCCGCTTTCTCCGGGAGAACCGGTGCCTGTATGGCTACCTCCTGACCTACGAGGATGAGGACGTGCCCCGGGTCACCGCGCCGCAGTTTGTCAAGTGGGGGATCGGGGCGGGGTGCCTCTTCGGCGCGTACCAGGCGGCGGCGGACGCGACCCAGCGGGCGCGGGACCGGGTGTACGAGTTCGCGTGCAGACTGCGCGGCGAGAGCGGCCAGCCGCTGATCGCGCTGGACTGGCCCAAGGACATCCGGGAGACCGGCGAAAAGATGCTGATCGGCGGTCTGATGGCCATCGACTTGGCCGGTAAGGCGTTCACCGGGTGCTTGGAGGCCAGAAATCCTACCGGCGCACTGGCTGAGCTTATCCGCAGGGCTCTGGTGTGTCCGACATAAACAAAGGGCACCCAAAATCCGCTGTGCGGCTTTTGGGTGCATTTAGGAAAAGGCTGCGTGAGCCTATAATTCTTCGGAATTTCCGGGCGGCTCACTGACTTGCGGAAGTGTTTATTCTACCAGTGTACGCACTGGCTGAATAAACACGTTTCCGGCGCACGTGTCGCCGGAAACGATTTGAAGGAACGCGCGGGCTTAATTGCAATCGAAGCGGGCCTCCCACCGGCCCGTTTCTTATTGTTTCTCCCGCTTTTCCAATTCCATCAGCATGCTGCCGTCGTAGAGGCTTCGGATCTTCCGGATGAACTCGGCGGGGTCCGCCTTCATGCCCTCGGTCGACCAGCGCACGATAAAGCTGACGAAGGCGGTGGCAAAGAATTGCGTAAAGAAGTCCCACTGGTCCCGGTCGTAGGA
>JAEVZE010000177.1 GCA_023392395.1 Bacillota bacterium | reverse complement strand
CCATCGCGATGATCATCGGCCTGACGCTGGCCGGTAACGCCTTGGGCGACGCCGCCACCTTCGGCGGCAGCACCATTCCCGTCGGGCTGGAGGCGGCCGCCGCCAACCTGACCTGGGTGGTTTCGCTGGTCACGCTGCTGGCCACGATCCTGTTCTCCCGCTACCTCAAGGGCTTCTGGAGCCAGCTGCCGCTGCTCTTAGGCCCCATCGTCGGCTGCTTGGTGGCGTATCTCGTCGGACAGGCTTCTGGGCTGGACTTCTTCCGCCACCTCTCTACGGAATCCACCAGCGGCGGACTCTTCGCGCTGCCCATCTTCACGCTGCCCAAGCCCTCGTGGCTGGCCATTGGCGCGATCATGCCCATCGCCATCGCGACGATCCCGGAATCCACCGCCCACGTCTACCAGCTGGACATCTACGTCAATGACCTGGCCCGCAAGAAGGGCTCCAGCAAGATCTACAAGATCGCGGACAAGCTGGGCCTGAACCTGATCGGCGACGGCATCGGCGATATGGTCGCCGGTTTCATCGGCGGCCCCGCGGGCACCAACTACGGCGAAAACATCAGCGCCATGGCCATCACCAAGGTGTTCTCCACCGCCGTGCTGCTGGGCGCCGCGGTCATCGCGATGATCATCGCCTGCTTCACGCCCCTGATCAACGCCATCTACGCCATTCCGACGCCGGTCATCGGCGGTCTGGAGGTCTACCTCTTCGGCGCCATCGCGGCGCAGGGCATCGCGATCATGATCGAGAAGAAGACCGACATGTTCTCCTCCAAGAACATCGCGGTCATCGCCTGCATCATGGTCATCGGCATCGGCGGCCAGTACAAGTTCGGCGGCAACATCCCGTTCTTCGGCATTCAGGTGCCCTGCATCGCGGGCGCTGCCATCTTCGGCATCGTGCTGAACTACATCCTGGGCTTTGGCGAAAAGCGCGATGCCGAAAAGCAGTAACCCATTCGGGCAAAAGCAAAAAGTACACGGCAGGGGATAAAGGCCCCAAGCAGCGCTCCGCAAAAACGCGGGGCGCTGCTTTGTACCCAAAGCTGTCAGGGAACCGCTCCCTCGCCCTGCGCATACGGTAGGGGTGCAGGCACATGCGCCCTAAAGGTAAGCGAGCGTGAGAGAGATGGAATACCGCTATGCCCGGCTGGATGCTGGGAGCGTCGAAAAGATTCTGGAATTGCAGCAGTGCTGTTGGACATATGACCAGGGCATCTTCATTCTGAGCAGCCGCGCGCTGATTGAGCGCGCTTTTCAGTTCGACAACTTTGCCTTCGGCGTGTTCGACGGGGAAGAACTGATTGGTTTCATCACATGCTCCGTACCGGGGCGGTTGTCCGGCATGAACCTGGGCCGCCAGTTCGGGTTCGGTGATGAACAGTTGGACCGGGTCGGCCACGCCAACATGATGGCCATCGCGCCGGCGTACAGAAGACAAGGCATCGCGAGCAAGCTGTTCAAGATGGCGATGGATGCGTTTCCGGCGCGCTGCGAGCACATCATGACGACCACGAAGCTGGAAAACCATCTGACCCGGCGGCTGCTTGAAAGCCGGGGATTCCGCCTGGAGAAGGTCGTTGAAATCGCTGGGCAGATGCGCGCGATCTATGCGCAGCACAGAAGCGCGGGAGATAAATAGAAACCCAAAGCGCGCGGCATGCGCGCTCGGAGCATCGAAGACCTCTTCGGTTTTGTCGATGCGTAAGGAAAAGCCTGCGTGCGCCTGAAATCCCACAGGATTTCCGGGCGGTGCACTGACTGATGGTATTGTTTGTTCTCCCAATGTGCGCATTGGGAGAACAAACGCATTTCCGGCGCACAGGTCGCCGGAAATGATGGAATCCCTTCGGGACTTGATGGTATGAGCGCGCTGCATGCGCGTTTTTTTGCGCATTTTCGTGGCGCTACGGGGAAAAATGAGGTGGGAAAGTGGCAAAACAGGGAGGCGCACGCATGCGCAGACGAGGAAGACCGGCGACCATCCTGATGGCGGTCCTGCTGGCGCTTTTGGTGCTGGCTGTGATCTTGACCCTTCGGGCAAGGCGAATTCAGCCCGGCCCGCTTCCCACACCGCCTCCGGCTACGGCGTCGCCCGCCCCGTCCGCTTCACCCACTGTCTTGGAGACACCATCGCCTGCGCCCACCGCCACGCCCGCGCCGCTGAAAGCGACGGCCTTTGAACTGCCGGTCCAAGGCGCTGCGGGCTACGCGTCGGTAACGATGAAGCTGCGCGCCAGCCCCAACGGGGCCGCGGCGGCCACCCAGACGCTTAAGGCTGGGACGCCCTTCCAGGTGCTCTCGGAATCAGGCGACTGGTGGCGGGTGCAGACAGAGGGAGACCCCGGTTGGCTCCTCAGCAAGTACTGCCTGGTCAACCTGCCCGACATCGTCCCGTCCATCGTCTACGACTCCACCAACACCTACGCCTCCGTCATACACTCCTCCGGCATGGCGCTGCCCGGCATCACCGGCAAGGGACTGTACCCCGGCAAACAGAGCAACGACCGACTGGGGGAGAGGCAGTTCATCATGCCGGTCTTGTACCCGATGGCAAAGAAGGTTTTCAGGGCGCAGCAGATGGCGCTGAAAAACGGCGAAACGCTGGTGCTTTACGAAGCGTTCCGGCCCTTTGACGTGCAGATGACCATCGTGCGCGCGCTCTCGAAGCTGGCAAACGAGAACAAAACCGTTCTGGATGGCATCTCCACCGCGCCCTGGACGCTCTCCTGGTTTGCTTCGACCAAATTGTCCAACCATCAGCGCGGAGGAGCCATCGACGTAAGCCTGGCCAAGGTGACCGGCACAAATCCGGCGGTCACCGGCGCTTATGGCTATACCCGCGTGACGAGCGCGGAACGGTATAAAATGCCCACGCCCATGCATGAACTCAGCAAGGCGTCGGCAGCGTTCTCCAGTCCAGTCAATTCCAAGTCGCGCACCGCCTGGCGACAGGCCGCGCCTTCGCCAAAGATGAACGACGCGGCGCTTCGGCTGCAGACCTATTGCGCGAAGGCGGGACTGACGCCTCTGGCCTCCGAATGGTGGCACTTCAACGATTTGGACACGCTGGAACTGACCGGCAACAACCCCAGCAATGGCGGATATACGCTCACAAAATGCTTGAACGCACCACCCGAGGCATAACTACCTTGTTTTTCGTCCCGCATTGTTCGATTTGAACCTGTTTGCCGTCTGCCCCCTAAATGGACGCTCTAGCGGACATTTTTCTTCTTGTGGGGTCCAGGGGGAATCATTCCCCTGGCAGGTTTTCAAAGGGCAGCGCCCTTTGGCGTTTCCCCCGTAAAAAGCGGCTGTCCGCTATTGGGACAGCCGCCTACTGTTGTTTCTCCCTGTTAGGCGAAGTAATTGTCTACCGTCTCCCGCGCCACCTTCGCCCAGGCGTGCAGCCGTTCGGGTTTGAAGCGCAGCGTCGAGATGTCCTTCATGACCAGCTCGATCGAGCAGCCCTTTGTGGCGTTCAGGATGGCGAGGATGGCGCGCCTGGCCTCGTCCTCGTCAAAGGAATCGCCCGCGAATACGGCGGGGGAGGGCTTGCAGCTCATCACGTACTTGCCGCGGCAGCGCTCGGCGGCCGCCTCGAAGTTGTTCCATGGGCTCATCGACACCTTGCGAAGGTTCGGGATGCGGTCCATCAGGTCCATCTTACCGGAGAGCGGCTCGCAGCAGCCATAGTAGGTGAGGCCGAACTGCTTCAGCCAGTCCATTTCGTACTGCAGCGAGAACTGCCAGTGCATCGCAGGGCTGACCGACGAGAAGATCTGCGCGTTGCCGCAGCCCCACATGTGCTTTGCAGGGCAGTTGTACGGGTACAGTTCCTGCGCGTCCAATGCCGAAACCAGGCCGTAGCCGCCGGAACCCACGCGAACGGGAGAATTGTTGCTGGCCCAGATGCCGAGCGCGCGGTACTTCTCCATGCGAATCATCGCCATGTCCACGTACCTTCGCACCACCGCCTCGACGAACTCCGGCTCGTCGTACAGGTTCACAAAGGTCTGGTCGACGCCCATCACGCGGATCAGGTAGTCCCAGGGCGTGAACCACAGCCCCCGCGCGCCCACGGTGACCACCGGCAGGATGCCGTCAAAGATCGACGAGAGCAGTTCGCCGTACTGCTTCGTGCGCTCCATGTCGAGGGCGACTTCCGGCTCCCGGATCTTTTCGATGTCGTCCATCCCGTTGATCAGGGTGTGGAAGTGGCGCGACACGATCTCGCTGTTGAACTGGGTAGAGCGGGTGTCCACCACTTCGTCGATGCCAAAACCGCTGTCGTAGACCACCAGCGGGTTTTCGATGAATGGCTCCGCCACCTGATCGTACAGCGCGTGGTCCAGGCAGTACAACTCCTTGAGCAGCAGGTCTTCCAGCTCCCGCGCGAATGGATGGACGCATGCAAGGTTCAGCGCGGGGTCTTTAAACTCCGTCCAGCAGATCTCGTCCACGAAGATGGGGGGCTTGGTCATATGAAGGTCGTTGGCGGCGCGCCAGCGGGCGCGGCGCTCGTCCATGACCGGGTTTTCGGCATATTCTTTTTTGCGCCTGCCCAGGGCGCGCAGGCGAGCTACGTCGTCCTTGGGAAGCGCCAGATCCGGTTCCGGCAGGCGGCCGAAGGTCAGCCCATCGGGATAATCCAGGCCAAACCGGTCCCGAAGGTTGAGATAGCGGCTCATGACATTCCCTCCTAACGGGCCGGGCGCTACGCCCGGGCCGCGTCCAGAGCGGCGATTTCGCGCTCGATTCGTGCAACGTCCAGCGGGTACACGCCGTATTCGCGCACGACTTCCAGCATGTAGGCGTAGCTCTCCGGGGCCACGTCGGAGGAGACCGAGTGGTCGCTCTGGGCGACCCAGCGGCCCTCCACCGCGCCCAACATCTTGTGCAGTACCTCGCGCTTGATGCGGTTTTTATCGCCGGACTCCATCTCGCGCACGTCGATGTTGCCCACGAAGCCCAGCCGGTAGCCGAACTGATTGCGAAGCTCCACGATGTCCAGATGGCTCTTGCACTCCAGCGGGTTGTAGGAATCCAGACCCATGCCAATGAAGTCCTCGTAGATGGCGGTGGCGTTGCCGCAGCCGTGGTAGACCACCATCAGGCCTGCCTCATGGCAGATATCGATCAACTTTTTCGTGATGGGCTTGAAGTAGGTGCGCCAGAGGTTGGGGCTGAAGAGCATGCCGTTGACGTAGGCCACGTCGCCCCAGATGT
>JAEVZE010000225.1 GCA_023392395.1 Bacillota bacterium | reverse complement strand
GCGCGTGACGCCGATGTTCCTGGGTGTGGGGCTCTGCGACATCCTGGCGGAGGGCGGCTACACCATCGAATGCCTGTCGGGCGACGAGCTGTTCTGCGCCGATACTTCGGACTACCAGCTCGGGATGAACGGCATGCACAAGGACCACAGCTTGCCGGTCCGCAAGCTCAGCGCGCTCACCTCAAACGTCGCAAGGTACGAATTCCCCGCCTTCAGCGCGATGGTGGACCTGGGGGATTCCCCCTTCTTCCGCTTCGGCGAGAACCGCCGCTTCACCGTCAGCGTGAAGAACGACATGCGCATGTGCCAGCAGCAGTGGGCGCGCATCACGCTCTACGCGCCGGACGGCGTGCAGGTGGTCGGGCCCAAGGCCGTGATGCTGCCGCTCAACAACCTCTGGGGCTCCAAGGCCGAAGCCACCTTTGAGGTCAACCTGGACCAGCTAACCGACCCCAAGGCGGAGCTGCTCGTGGACATCACGCTGGAAGGCCGGCACTCTACCGCCGCGCTCAAGGTCGTCATGATGCAGGAGCGGTAATATCTGGACGTAAATAGGGCTGCCCCGGAGCGAATGATGCGCTACGGGGCAGCCACTTTTATGTTGTAAATAGGGGAAGGCTACGGCAGGGCTCTGCCCCGCACCCCGCAAGGGGGATGATCCCCCTTGACCCCGCAAAGGGGTAAAAATGTTCGCTAGCGCGTCCATTTTGGGGGCAAAATACGGCGAGAAACTGGTATCAAAGCGAACGATGTGCGACGGCAGGTGGATTTTCAGGCGAAGAATATCTGTTGGCAAGCGAAAGGCCCCCGCGCCGGAGCATCGTCTCAGCGCAGAGGCCTTTTTGGGGTACACCTTCATCCACAATCCCCTTGCGGGGGTTCCAAGGGGAATCATTCCCCTTGGCGGGGGTCCGGGGGCAGCGCCCCCGGCGTTTCCTCACGCATGCGCCTCCAGGAACTTTCCGATGCGCTTGATTGCCTCGGCCAGTTTCTCGTGGGAGGCGGCGTAGGAGATTCGGATGTGGCCCTCGCCGCCCGCGCCGAAGGCGTCGCCGGGCACGACGGCTACTTTCTGTTCTGAGAGCAGCTTGTGGCAGAATTCCTGGGAATCCATGCCGGTGGATTTTACGGACGGGAAGGCGTAGAATGCGCCCAGCGGCTCAAAGCAGGCAAGGCCCAGGCCGTTGAACCCGTCCACCACCAGCCGCCGCCTGCGGTCGTAGGCGCGCACCATGGTGGCCACGTCGGCATAGCCGTTTTCCGCGCCCACCTTCAGCGCCTCCAGCGCGGCGTACTGCCCCGCGGTGGGCGCGCACAGCATGGTGAACTGGTGGATCTTGCACATCAGCGCGGCCAGCTCTTTCGGCGCGCAGGCGTAGCCCAGCCGCCAGCCGGTCATGGCGAAGGCTTTGGAGAAGCCGGAGAGCGTGATGGTGCGCTCCCACATGCCGGGGATGGCCGCAAACGACTGGTGCTTGCGCCCTCCATAGGTAAGCTCCGCGTAGATCTCGTCGGCGATCACGACCACGTTGGTATCCTTGAGCACTTCTGCGATCTTTTCAAGGTCCTCCCGGTCCATCACGCCGCCGGTGGGGTTGTTGGGATAGGGCAGGATCAGCGCCTTGGTCTTGGGCGAGAGGCAGGCGCGCAAGGCCTCTGGCGTCATACGGAAGGCGTCCTCGGCTCGGGTCTTCAGCGGGACGCAGGTGCCTCCGGCGAAGGCGATGCCCGGCGCGTAGGATACGTAGGTTGGGTCGGGCGCGATGACCTCGTCCCCCGGCTCCACCAGCGCGCGCAGCGCCAGATCGATGCCCTCGCTGGCGCCCACGGTGACCAGGATCTCGTCCTTGGGGTCATATTGCAACTCGAACCGGTTTTCGAGGTACCCCGCGATGGCGCGGCGCAGCTCGATCAGGCCCCAGTTGCTGGTGTAGTGGGTGTGGCCCTGCCGGAGCGAATAGATGGCCGCGTCGTTGTACGTCCAGGGGGTGGTGAAGTCCGGCTCGCCCACGCCCAGCGAGATCGCGTCCTTCATCTCGCTGACGATGTCGAAGAACTTGCGGATGCCGGAGGGCGGCACTTCGGCCATCCGGCGGCAGACGACGGAATCGTAGTTCATGGCGACACCGCCAGCCGCTCATCGCGATGGACGCCCTCCAGGATGACGCCCTCGTTCTTGTACTTCTTGAGCACAAAATGAGTGGCGGTGGAATTGACATGCTCCAGCGTGGACAGCTTTTCGGACACGAACAAGGCCAGCTGCTTGATCGTGCGGCCGCGCACCAAGACCATCAGGTCGTAGGCGCCGCTCATCAGGTAGACGCTGGACACCTCCTCAAACCGGTAGATGCGCTCGGCGATGGCGTCGAAGCCCTGGTCCCGCTGCGGCGTGACGCGCACCTCGATCAGCGCTTCCACTTCCTCGCCGCCGGCCAGGTCCCAGTTGATCATGGCGGGGTATTTGACCAGGATGCCGCGGGATTCCAGGCTGTGGATGGCCTCGCGGACGGTCGTGACGTCGCTCCCGGTCATCACCGCGATGCGCGAAGGCTCGGTGCGGGCGTCCTCTTTCAAAATCTCCAGGATATTCAATTCAAAATCGTTGACGCTCATGGCGCTTCACTCCTTATACCAATCCCAAACATTCTCTCGTCGCCGCATGGGTTTTTCGCAAAGTGCGGCGCGTTATCGTGATATTATTTTCGGTTTCGGACGCCGTCCAGGACGTCCCAGATGCGCTCCAGGTCCTCCGCGCTGAAGTAGGAGAGGATCAGCCTGCCACGCTTTTCGTCGCCTTCCAGCTTGGCCCGGGTGCCGAACACGTCCCGCGCCATGGTCTCGAGCTGGACAAGCTCGCCCGCGGGGCGGAGTTTGGGCTTCTTTTCGGGCGCTTCCATCTGCTGCTGGCAGATGCGCTCCAGCTGGCGGACGCTCAAACTCTGCGCCATCGTCAGGTTGGCCAGCCGCACCTGCGCCTCGGCGGACGAAAGCCCCGCCAGCGCCCGCGCATGGCCCGCGGAGAGCGTTCCAGCCTTTAGCATGTCCAGAACCGCCTCCGGCAGCGCCAGAAGGCGCAACAGGTTGGCGATGGCCGGGCGGCTCTTGCCAAGCCTGCCCGCTGCCTGCTCCTGGGTGTAGCCGCATTCGGCGATCAGCGCGCGCACGCCCATGGCCTCCTCGACCGGATTCAGGCCCTCGCGCTGCAGGTTTTCGATCAGCGCGATTTCCAGGCGCTTCGTGGCGTCGTAATCCCGCACGAGGGCGGGGATTTCGGCGAGGCCCGCCATCCGGGCGGCCCGAAAGCGTCGTTCGCCTGCGATGATCGAATAGCGCGCGCCCGCGCGCTGCACCAGAATCGGCTGCACCACGCCCACCGAGCGGATGGAGTCCGAAAGCTCCCGCAGGCTCTCCTCGTCAAAGGACCTTCGGGGCTGGTTGCGGTTTACGTCAATGTCCTGAAGGCGGATGGACAGCACCTGGTCGCCCGGATCGTTCGGACGCAAGGGCTGTTCGCCGCCCAGAAGAGCCTCCAGGCCGCGTCCCAAGCCGTGCTTTGGGGTATTGGCCATATGATCGCCTCCCTTCTATGTTGGGCAATCGCTTCCGCCGAAGGCGTAAGCGATTGCGGAGGGAACTGGGGACGGATTTCTGAATTTCCTCACAGAAATTTCGGGCGAAATCCGGACGGCCGGAATTGATTTCCCGTCGGGCGGGCAAGCTCGCCCTTGGGGGAAATCCATTTGTACCGGCAAAGCCGGCACAAATGATAAGACATGGAGGGCTCGGCCCTCCAAACCTTCCAGGGTTTGGCCCGCGCTCGCGTGTATTATTCCCAGCTGGGGGAATCCAGAGGGATTCAATCCCTCTGGCGGCGCCCCCGGCATTACTCCGGGTTCTCAGCTCGATCGATGAGTTCAAGCGCCAGCGCGCGGTAGGCTTCCGTACCAGCGCAGCGCGGGTCGTACAGGTGGATGGGCAGCCCATGGCTGGGCGCCTCGCTCAGACGGACGTTGCGGGGTACGACGGTGCCAAACACCCGGTCGCGGAAGTGCTTTTTGACCTCGTCCACCACCTGAATGCCCAGATTGGTGCGGCCGTCCAGCATGGTCAGCACCACGCCCAGCACCTCAAGGTTCGGGTTCAGCCGTTTTCTGACCAGGTTCAGCGTGTTCATCAGCTGGCCCACGCCCTCAAGCGCGTAGTATTCGCACTGAATGGGTACCAGCACGCTTCCGGCCGCGGCCAGCGCGTTCAGCGTGATCAGCCCGAGAGAAGGCGGGCAATCGATCAGAATGTAGTCATAGGAGGGCTGCACGCTCACCAGCGCGTCCCGGAGCAGCGTGTCCCGCCCCGGCATCGACACCAGCTCGATCTCCGCGCCCGCCAGCTCTATAGCGCTGGGCAGCAGCTTCAGCCCGCTGTACCCGGTGTCCAGGATCGCGTCCCGGGCCGGGTATTCGTTGATCAGCACGTCGTAGATGGAGTGCGCGCCCTTCCCCGCCTTGCCCAGGCCGCTGGTGGCGTTGCCCTGCGGATCGGCGTCGATCAGCAGCACGCGCTTTCCGGCCTCGGCCAGGCATGCGGACAGGTTGACCGCCGTGGTGGTCTTCCCCACGCCGCCCTTCTGGTTGGTGATCGCGATGATTCTGCCCACGCGTGCGCCTCCAAAATATGTGTTCTACCATTATACCTTTTGCACGGCATATTGACAACGCAAATTCCGTAAATACGCGGGGAATGGGAGAGGACGCCGGAGGGCGCTGCCCTCCAGACCACCTGCAAGGGGGATGATCCCCCTTGACCCCTCACAAGGGTGAAAATGTCCGCTAGCGCGTCCATTTCTCGGGTCAAAGTGCGACGAGAAGCTGGTATCATGGTCGATATAACGGGACGAGGGGCAGGCTAGAAAAATAAACGTGGAACTTTGCTATGAAAACGCCCGCGCGTACGCGGGCGTTTTCGTGAGCTTGTTATGTACATTCCCCTTTTGGGGAGTCCAGAGGGATTCAATCCCTCTGGCGGGGGTCCGGGGGCGGAGCTCCCGGTGTCTCCCTCGTATCTCTTCGTTACTTCGCGAAGTCCACGGCGCGGGTTTCGCGGATCACGTTGACCTTGATCTGGCCGGGGTACTCCATCTCGCGCTCGATGCGCTTGACGATCTCCTTGGCGAGGATCAGGGTGCCGGCGTCGTTGACGTCTTCCGGCTTCACGATGATGCGGACCTCGCGGCCCGACTGGATGGCGTAGGACTTCTCGACGCCCTCGAAGGAATTCGAGATCTCCTCCAGCTTTTCCAGGCGCTTGATGTAATTCTCCAACGACTCGCGGCGCGCGCCGGGCCGGGCTGCCGAGATGGCGTCCGCGGCCTGCACCAGCACGGCTTCGACCGTCTGGGGCTCGACGTCGTTGTGGTGGGCGGCGATGGCGTTGATCACCGCCGGGGTTTCGTTGAACTTCTTGGCCAAGTCCACGCCGATGGTGACGTGGGTGCCCTCGACCTCGTGGTCGATGGCCTTGCCGATGTCGTGCAGCAGGCCCGCCCGTTTGGCAAGCTGCGCGTCCGCGCCCAGCTCCGCCGCCATGACGCCCGCCAGGTGGCTGACTTCGATGGAGTGCTTGAGCACGTTCTGGCCGTAGCTGGTGCGGTACTTCATGCGGCCCAGCAGCTTGACAATCTCCGGATGGATCGAGTGCAGGTTGGTCTCAAACACCGCCTGCTCGCCGGCTTCGCGGATCTGGTTTTCCACCTCGCGGCGGGACTTCTCCACGATCTCTTCGATGCGGGCCGGGTGGATGCGCCCGTCGGTGATCAGCTTTTCCAGCGTCATGCGGGCAACCTCGCGGCGCACCGGGTCGAAGCCGGAGATGATGACCGCCTCGGGGGTGTCGTCGATGATCAGATCGACGCCGGTGGCGGTTTCCAGGGCGCGGATGTTGCGGCCTTCGCGGCCGATGATGCGGCCCTTCATGTCGTCGTTGGGGAGCGCCACCACGGAGACGGTGGTCTCCGCCACGTGGTCGGCGGCGCACTTCTGGATGGCCAGGGCGATGAGGTTTCTCGCCTTCTTGTCGGCCTCTTCCTTGGCTTTGCCCTCGATTTCGCGCACCATGACGGCGGCGTCGTGGTAGGCATCCTTGCGGATGCGGTCCATCAGTTGATCGCGGGCTTCTTCAAGCGTCAGGTTGGAAACGCGCTCCAGTTCTTCCTGCTGCTTGTCGTGCAGCGTTTGGGCTTCGGCTTCCAGCCGCTCCGCATCCTTGTACTTCTGGTTCAGGCCTTCTTCGCGGGTCTCCAGGTTGTCCATCTTCTTGTCGAGGGTCTCTTCGCGCTGTGCAACCCTGCGCTCCAGCCTGGTCACTTCGCTGCGGCGGTCGCGCACTTCCTTGTCCAGTTCGTTCTTAAGCCGAATGATCTCTTCCTTGGCTTCGAGAATGGCTTCCTTCTTTTTCTCTTCAGCTCTTCGCGTTGCGTCGTCCAGCAGGTTCTTGGCATAGTCTTCGGTTTGCCCGATCTTCTTTTCGGTTACATTCTGTCTGTAGAGAAAACCGGCTACAAGGCCTGCGGCCAACGCAATCAACGCGCAGAGTATCGCGATGATTGGCGTGCTCAATGAAAGTTGTCCCCCTTCCTGATAAATTAACGGAACCGGCGCGGGTACGCCGAGATAAATCCAGCCAAAAGACTTGACTATCAGAACTATTTTACTTGCTCCTTTACAAAGTGTCAAGCCATTGACGAAAAACCACTGGGGATTTAACCGGAAGATTTCGTTACGCGCCCGCGCGCCTTCTTCCCATTTCGCCGCGGCAGTGCTACAATGGAAGAGATATTTTTGTTACCGGGAGCGAAAGCGATGGAACGCGCGTTTTTTGAGGCCTTTGAAGAGGGCGTTGACCGCCGGGGGACCTATTGCGAAAAGTGGGATTTTAACGAAAAAAACTTCGGCCGTGCGGATGTCATCCCCATGTGGGTGGCTGACATGGATTTCGCCTCGCCCGAGTGCGTGCGGGAGGCGCTGATTTGCCGCGCGTCCCACCCCGCTTACGGCTATACGGAGTTCAATGGACCGATGATGGAAGCCGTCGCCAATTGGATGAAGGCGCGCCACGGCTTTGAAATGAACCCCGAGTGGGGCATGTACTCCTCCGGCGTGGTGGACAGCATGCTGTTCGCGCTGAAGGCGGTTACAAACCCCGGCGACAAGGTGATTGTGCAGCCGCCGGTTTATGGCCCGTTCTACCGGATGACCCGCACCGCCGGCTGCGAGGTGCTTTTAAACCCGCTGGTCGAGACCGAGGGCGGCTGGCGTATGGACCTGGAGGGGCTTAAGCGCCACCTGAAAGACGGCGCTCGGGCCTTCATGCTGTGCAGCCCCCACAACCCCGTGGGCCGCGTGTGGACCAGGGACGAGCTGCAGGTGGTCGTGAACCTTCTGAACGAATACGGCGCGGCTCTGATCGCCGACGAGATCCACGCGGACTTTGTGATGCCCGGCCGCAAGCACACCTGTTCCCTGACGCTTTCGGGCGCGGAAAAGGCGATCCTGCTGGTCTCCGCCACCAAGACGTTCAACCTGGCGGGCCTGAGGACTTCCACCATGGTCGTCCGGGACGAAGCGCTCCGCGCGCGCATCCAGGACACCATGAAGAAGATGGGCGCGGACACGCCCAACATCTTCGGCGCGGTGGCACAGACGGCGGCCTACCAGTGCGGCGCGTCCTGGCTGGACGCGCTGATCGAATACCTGGACGGCAACCGGCAGCTTGCCGAAGCGTTTTTTGCGGAATCCGCTCCCGAGATCCGGCCAAGCCGCATGGAGGGCACCTACCTTATGTGGCTGGACTGCCGGGCGCTGGGCCTTAATCAGCAGGCGCTGGAGCGCTTTTTCATCGAAAAGGCGGGCGTGGGCCTGTCCTCCGGCACCCATTTCGGGGCGGAGGGCGAAGGCTTCATGCGCATCAACCTGGCCGCGCCCAGGAGCCGCGTGCGGGAGGCCCTCGCGCGCATCGGGGAAGCGGTGAAGAACGCGTGAGCGTACTGATCTTCGACACCGAGGCCACCGACCTCGTTCCCGGCCAGATCTGCCAGCTTTCCTATTTATTGGCGGGCGGCGGACGCGTGACGGGCAAGAACCTGTTCTTTGAAGTGGACGATATGAGCGAGGGCGCGCTGGAAGTGCACGGGCTGACGCTGGAGGCGCTGCGCGAATTGTCCGGCGGGATGCGCTTTGAGGACGCCGCGCAGGCCGTCTTTGAAGACTTTGCCGCAGCTTCCGTATGGGTCGGCCACAATGTGTCGGCGGATGAGCGGTACATCCGGGTCGAAATGGAGCGCTGCGGCCTGAAGCTGCCCAAGAAGCCCACCTTTTGCACGATGAACTACTTTACCTCGGACATGAACCTGGCCCGGAAGGTCAACATCGGCCGGCCCAAACCGCCCAAGCTCACCGAACTCGCCCAATTCTTCGATCTTTCGGAGGATCTCGTCGCAGAAAAGGCCGCGGAGTGGTTCGGCGGCGGCGGCGCGCTGCACGACGCCCGGTTCGATACCGCCGCCACCTACCTGTGCTTGGTCGAGGGCACAAAGCGGGGAAGGGTGCGGGGAGTGCTATGATGAGGGCCTTGAAAATCCGCTACGCGGCTTTTCAAGGCGATGGAAGAAGTCTGCGCGAGCCGGAAATCCTGCGGGATTTCCGGGCGGCTCGCTGACTGAAGGGATTGTTACCTATACCAGTTTGCGCACTGGTATAGGTAACACGTTCCCGGCGCGCGGGTCGCCGGGGACGATGAAATGCCAGGACAGGGTTGCCCGGTTTATGAGCGCAGGGCCCGGCCTTTGGGGGAAAGCTATATCCGCTGTGCATGCCACCGGATTTGATTGAAAGTGGAAAGGGCTTCGGCCCTCTCCACCCTCCCGGAAGGGTTGGTTAGCCGCCCGCCTTGATTCCGGGCGTGAATCTTAACCGGATTCGCTGGTTTTCCCCGAATGTTTTCATTGACAAACCAGCACATCGGCGCTATAATAGCTAAGCGTTCCTGAAAAGCGTGTGCCCGTAGCTCAGCCGGATAGAGTGTTTGGCTACGAACCAAAAGGTCGTGGGTTCGAATCCCTCCGGGCACGCCAAAAAAGACCCCGAAAAACACAGTATTATGTGCTTTTCGGGGCTTTTCTTTGTACTTCTGAAAAACTCGTTTCTCGATTGGGGTTTATTTGGGGTTTACTGCCCTGTTTTTGATCCTTTTTGGGGCTTATTCGTGCCTAAAATGCGTTGTTCCAAACGAGTCGAAGCGGCAGTATCTTGCTTCTCAGGACACCGCGCCCTTCCGAAGGATCATGGATTCGGTGTCGATGTAGTTGTGGATGGTGGTGAAGCTGTCCTGGGCGGTCAGCTTCGCCTCCCGCAGGATGACCTCCACCATCGCCCGGCGGTTGAGGGCGGCGAAGCGCTGGGTGATGCGCATGTCGTGGATGTAGTCGTCAAACAGCGCGCCCTGTACGTAGGCCATGTCTCTTGGCAGGGGCGTGGCAGCGGCGTCCTTGATCGCCTTCTGGCGCTTTGGGATCTGCTCTTTATTGCCTTCGCGCTTGAGCGCCTGGATCGCCTCGGTTTCCCGCGACTTTACGTTCTTTTGCAGCGCCTGATGCCCCGCCTGCTGATACCACTCGGCCACCTCGGTGCCCAGATGGCGGCTGCCCGAGTGTATGATCAGGTACAGGCTGCCCGTATCGTCCCGGTCGACTTCGATGAAGTGGTTTCCGCCGCCCAGGGTGCCGATGCTGCACCGGGCGCGGGCAAGCTGCATGTCCACGCCGCAGCGCAGCTTGGAAAGGTCCACTTCCGCGCTCAGCGGGTGCTCGTCGTCCCGGATCTCGCGCCCGCAGGGGATGTGGCGATGGATGACGTGGTCCAGTGCCGCGAAGTCGATCTCCGTTTGCTGCAGTTTTACCGTCTCCATGCCACAGCCGATGTCCACGCCCACCATGTTGGGCACCACCTTGTCCACGAGGGTCATGGTGGTGCCGATGGTGCAGCCCTTGCCCGCGTGCACGTCCGGCATGACGCGGATTTTGAGGCTTTGAAAGTGCGGCTGATCGCACATCGCTTTGATCTGCGCCTCCGCTTTTTCCTCCAGCGCGTCAGTAAAGGCGATGGCGATGTTGAATGCGCCCCGGATTTCGATCATGCCCATGCGCACTTCCTTCCAATTCACAGCGGTCCGTTGCCGGGCATACACGCTTTCCGGGCCCGGCGACATGGTTACGTTCTCCCGCTCCGGCGCCGGGCATTCGCTTTGAATCAATCCTCGATCCCGGACGAATGGAACGCAATCCCGTTTCGCATGGGGCAGACCGCCCGGCAGATGTTGCAGTCCACCGTATCGTAGCCGCGCGTGTTTTTGCCGTAGGCGTGGGTCCGGCAAAGCTTCTGGCACACGCCATTCTCGCCGATGGCCTGAACCGGGCAACTTATCACGCAGAGACGGCAATTTTCCAGGCATACGCTGCCCGCGAGCGGGTCGGATGGCAATTCGCAATCGGTCAGGATCGCCCCCAGGGTCAGGCGGTTGCCGTACCGCGCATTCACCAAAAGCGTGCTTTTCCCCAGCGTGCCCAGGCCCGCTGCAGCCGCGGCGTGCTTCATGGAGATCAGCCCGCGCCCTTCCATCGCGTCCCGATCCCAGAATTCATAGGGGCCGTCCGAGGGCAGGGGAAGCGCGCTGCTCCCAGACAGCCGCTCGATCTCCCGTGCGGCGCGAAACGCGATCTCGTCCACATAGGCGCAGGAGGCGTAGTTGTAGTGGCCGTAGATCAGGCGCGGAGGAACCTGGAACAGGCCTCTGGGCAGCGCCACGCCAAAGACGATCACGGTTTTGCAGGCGGGGAAGATGTCCGCCGGATGGAAGTCTTTGGGCGCTTCGGAAAACCTCTCGATTCCGGCAAACCCGCAAACGTCCGCGCCCAGGCCCAGGAGAAAGCTGCGAATTTCGTCCTTCATCATGCGCCCTTTCAGAATAGGAAGAATTCCCCCATTATTCTACTCCTTGCCGGATTTGGAAGCAATGCGCAATTGTCGGAACGCAAGGGGTGTCCGCCGCGCGGTGCGCCGCCGCTCGGCCGAACGGAGGCGTTTTTTTCACGGGTTGGAAATGGATGGCCGCGGTCAAGTTTGGATGTGCAAGCCGCGCCGAAGGAACCCGCGCGACGCGCTGGAATCGGCTTCCAAGCGGGCCATTTTTATGGCCCGGAAAGATTATGACGAAATCGTAGATGATAAGTAAATCTTTTATCCATCGACAATACTTCTCCATTTTTTAATGATTCTTCGGAGGTGATCGGATATAATAAGCGCTATGGCTTAAATATAGAAATTGTTATGGCTTCCCAAGTAGAATCGAGGCGCATGCGTATGGTGCGATTATGACGCGAAGGAACAAAGCACGGTTATCACGCTGACAGGGTGCGAACCCGCGCCGGATGCGAACGCATCACCTCCCGCGCCGGACAGGGCTGTCCGGTCCGGGGTCATCGATAGGGCGGCAAGACGGCCTGTATAGGACGGCCCGCTCAAATCCCACCACACAATTGAAAGAAGGTTGCCTCTATGAATAAGGGCAGAAAAGTCGCCATCCTGGGCGCTGGAAACGTCGGCGCGACCATCGCATTCACGCTGACCACCTCCGGACTCGCCACAGAAATCGTGCTGATCGACATCGCGGCCGACAAGGCGCGGGGCGAGGCCATGGACATCATCCAGGGCACGCCGTTTTGCGCGCCGGTAGACATCTACTCCAGCGACTATTCGGGCGCGCAAGACGCCGACATCGTGATCATCACCGCCGGCGCGGCCAGGAAGCCCGGACAGACCCGCATTGACCTGGCGCAGGGCAACATCAACATCATCAACCACATCATGCCCGAAGTGGTGAAGCGCGCGCCCGACGCGGTGTACATCGTGGTCGCGAACCCCGTGGATATCCTGACCTACCACATCACCAAGAACTTCGGCCTCAAGGAGAGTCAGGTCATCGGTTCCGGCACCATGCTGGACTCCGCGCGCCTCCGCTCCATCCTGGCCGCCCATGTGGACGTCAACCCCAACAACGTGCACGGCTACGTGTTTGGTGAGCACGGCGACAGCTCCATGGTGCCCTGGTCGCTCACCAACATCGCCGGCATGACCATGGACGAGTACTGCGAACACGCCTGCCTGGAGGCCGAGCGCTGCGGCAAGAAGCAGCTGGAGTCCATTCTGGACGACGTGCGCACCTCCGGTGGCAAGGTGATCCAGTTCAAGGGCGCGACCTTCTACGCCGTCGCGCTGGCCGTGCGCCGCATCGTGGAGTGCATCGTGCAGGACGCCAACTCCGTTTTGACGGTTTCGGGAATGATCAACGGCCGCTACGGCATCGAAGACGTGTGCCTGAGCCTGCCGTTCGTCATCGGCGCCAAGGGCATCGAGCGGGAGATCACCCCGCCGCTGACCGAGGAAGAGTTGAAGCAGCTGCGCGCCTCCGCGGACGCGCTGAAGTCTGTCATCTCGTCGGTCAATTTCGTTCCGGCGCCCAAGGCCTGAAGCATCTGAGGCAATCAAATAAAAGGCGGCCCGAAACCATTCGATTCGGGTCGCCTTTTTCGCGCGGTTCCCCGGGATAAGCGCGCGGGGCGGGTACGCAAAAGGGATTGACATTTGCAGGCTCGCGGCCTATACTGCATAGCATGCAAAATTTTCGCGCCGAGGGGTGGTTTCATGCCTGGCAACTTCCCGAGTGAGATTGAAAATCTGCCGCTGGCGGCGGTACCCATTCAGGGAATCCGCGCGTACCTTTCCCAGGCGGACAGCCATCAGGTGGTCTTCATGGAGTTCGAGGAGGATGCGATCTTGCCCGAGCACACCCACGAGAGCCAGTGGGCGGTGGTGGTGTCGGGAAAGATTGACCTGACCATCGGCGGCGTCCCCCACACCTTCCAGAAGGGCGATACCTACTACATTCCCCGAGGCGTGAAGCATTCCGGAAAGATCTACGCGGGGTATGCGGACGTGACGTTTTTCAACCAGAAGGACCGCTACGCAATGACCTGACCCGGGCTGTTCCGGACTGCGCACGCGTCAGGATTCGGCGCGTTTTTCCAAGGCCTCCCAGGGCGTGACGGCATTTTTTCCGCCGGAATGATTCTTAACTTGACATACGCGCCTGCACATGATATTGTTCGTCTGCATTCGCGCGAAAAGGAGTTCGTGCAAATAATTACTGACCGCCTCCAAGAGTAGGAGGGCGCCGCGAAAAGCGGCCGGTCGACTGCCCGTGGCGGCTGGGCCGCCTTATTGATGGAGCGAAGAGCTTCGATTTTATAAGTTGGTTACTTTATAACCGGCGCCTACCGGCGCATCAACTTGTGAAACGGTCAATAAGAGTAGTAAAAGTAATTGTTTGCTATATAGACTCTAAACCCGGAATCTGTTCCCCAGGGCGCTCCCGATGACGGGCCGCCCGGCCCGAAGCGCCTTATGCGCTACGGGCAAAGACAGAAGATGTTCGCAAGTGATGGGCAAAAAAGGCTCGTCACTTGTTTTTTATGTGAGGAGGATGCACCAATGGAGGGCAAGCTGAAGCTGTACGGATTCAACAACCTCACAAAATCATTGAGCTTCAACATCTACGACGTCTGCTATGCCAAGACGCCGCGGGAGCAGAAGGATTACATCGCCTATGTCGGCGAACAGTACAACTCCGAGCGCCTGACGGGCATCCTGACCCACGTCGTGGACATGATCGGCGCCAGGGTATTGCACGTGTCGCGGCAGGATTACGACCCGCAGGGCGCTTCGGTGACGCTTCTCATCGCCGACGGCTCCATGACCCCCGCCGAGAACGCGGTGGTAGCCCACCTGGACAAGAGCCATGTGACGGTGCACACCTATCCGGAGTACCATCCGGACACGTTTCTGGCCACCTTCCGGGTGGACATCGACGTGGCCACCTGCGGCGAGATCACGCCGCTGTCCACTTTGGACTACCTGATTGGGTCGTTTGATTCCGACATCATCACGATGGACTACCGCGTGCGCGGCTTCACCCGGGATGTGGCGGGCAAAAAGCTGTTCATTGACCACGCGATCACGTCCATCCAGAACTACGTGGACGACAAGATCCTCAAAAAGTACGACGCGGTGGACGTGAACGTCTACGAGGCCAACCTCTTCCACACCAAGATGCTGATCAAGGAACTGGACCTGCAGAACTACCTGTTCAACGTGGACGTGTACGAGCTGCCGCCCAGGACCAGGCTGGACATTACGGGCAGCCTGCGCCGCGAGATGATCGAGATTTTCAGCGGGCGGAATGTGTTTTAAATGGCGTTGAAAACCCGCCGGGCGGCTTTTCAACGCGGAGGAAGGAAACTGCGCGAGCCTAAAATTCTCTGAAATTTCGGGCGGCCCGCTGGCTGGAGGTATTGTTTCCGATACCGGTGTGCGCACTGGTATCGGAAACACGTTCCCGGCGCACAGGTCGCCGGGAACGATGATAACCGGGCGACAGGCGTTTTCGAATTGTTGAAGGAGGGGGAGCCATGCGACACACCCAGGCCGACGCGCCTATTTGCGACGCGCTGGAGCAGATGCGCTCCATGCGCATTGTGCCGCTGGACGTGCCCGGCCACAAGCGGGGCCGCGGCAACCCGGAGCTGGTCAAGCTGCTGGGCGAGAAGTGCCTGTCGCTGGACGTCAACTCCATGAAGCCGCTGGACAATCTGTGCCACCCGGTCTCGGTGATCCGGGACGCGGAGGATCTGGCGGCGGAGGCCTTCGGCTCGGCCCACGCGTTTTTCATGGTGGGCGGCACCACGTCGTCCGTCGAGAGCATGATCCTCTACGCGCTGCGGCAGGGGGACAAGATCATCCTGCCCCGGAACGTGCACCGGAGCGTGATCAACGCGCTGGTGCTGTGCGGGGGCGAGCCGGTGTACGTGTCGCCGGAGATCGATGAGGGCCTGGGCGTCCCGCTGGGCATGAAAGTGTCCGGCGTGGAGGAGGCCATTCGCCGCCATCCGGAAGCGAAGGCAGTTCTCGTCAACAACCCCACCTACTACGGCATCTGCTCGGACGTTCGCGCCATCACGAAGCTGGCCCATGAAAAGGGCATGCTGGTGTTGGCGGACGAGGCCCACGGCACCCACTTATACTTTGGAAACAACCTGCCGGTGTCCGCGATGGCCGCGGGCGCGGATCTGGCGGCGGTCAGCATGCACAAATCCGGCGGCAGCCTGACGCAAAGCTCGTTCCTGCTGGCGGGGCCGGGGGTGTCCGAAGGGTACCTACGGCAGATCATCAACCTGACCCAGACCACCAGCGGTTCCTACCTTTTGATGGCCAGCCTGGACCTCTCCCGGCGGAACCTTGCGCTGCGGGGCCCCGAGGTGTTTGAGAAGGTGGTCTCGCTGTCGGACTACGCACGGTGCGAGATCAACCGCCTGGAGGGTTTCTACGCCTACGGCAAGGAGAAGATCAACGGAGACACCATCTATGACTTCGACGAAACCAAGCTTGCGGTGAACACGCTGGGCGTCGGGCTTGCGGGCATTGAGGTGTACGACATCCTCAGAGACGAGTACGACATCCAGATCGAGTTCGGCGATATCGGCAACATTTTGGCCTACATCTCGCTGGGCGACCGGCGGCAAGACATCGAGCGGCTGATCGGGGCGCTTTCCGAGATCAAGCGGCGCTACCAAAGGGACCCGAAGGGCATGTTCAGGCAGGAGTATCTGGAGCCGGAGGTGGCCGTGACGCCGCAAAAGGCGTTCTACGCCCAGCGTCAGTCGCTGCCGCTTCATGAGACCGCCGGCCGCGTGGCCGGGGAATTCGTGATGTGCTATCCGCCGGGCATTCCAATTCTGGCGCCGGGCGAGAGGATCACGCCCCAGATTCTGGACTACATCCGCTACGCGCTGGACAAAGGCTCCAGCATGACCGGCCCCGAGGATCCCGACATCAAGCGTTTAAATGTACTGAAGGAGGTGTGACAAGTGGAACTGTGGTTTTCCGAGCGGCATACGCCCAATGTGCAGCTGTCCATCAAGGTGGACCGGCAGCTCTACTCCGGCCGCAGCGACTTCCAGCGCATCGACGTGTTCGATTCGAAGGAGTTCGGGCGGTTTCTGACCCTGGACGGCTTCATGATGCTGACCGAGAAGGACGAATTCATCTACCATGAGATGATCACCCACGTGCCCATGGCCGTGCACCCGGCGGCAAAGGACATCCTGGTCATCGGCGCGGGCGACGGCGGCGTGGTGCGGGAGCTGACCCGGTACGACTCCGTCCAGCGCATCGACATGGTGGAGATCGATCCGCTGGTCGTGGACGTGTGTAAGAAATTCCTGCCGCAGACCGCCTGCCGGCTGGACGACCCAAGGCTCAACATTGTGTTTGAGGACGGGCTCAAGTTCGTCCGCACCAAAAAGGACGAGTACGACCTGATCATCGTGGACTCCACGGATCCCTTCGGGCCGGGCGAGGGCCTGTTCACCCGGGAGTTCTACGGCAACTGCTTCAACGCCCTCCGGGACGACGGCATCATGGTCAACCAGCACGAGAGCCCCTTCTACGACGCCGACGCCGCCGCCTGCCAGCGCGCCCACAAGCGCATCGTGGAGAGCTTCCCCATCAGCCGCGTGTACCAGGCGCACATCCCCACCTACCCGTCGGGCCACTGGCTGTTCGGGTTTGCGTCCAAGAAATACCACCCGGTCAGGGACTTGAACGCCGCAAAGTGGGGACTGCTCGGGTTTTCCACCCGCTACTACACGACCAACCTGCACATCGGGGCCTTCGCGCTCCCGGCGTACGTGGAGGAGATGCTTCGGAGCGTAGAAGCGGAGCGATGAAAATCCGCTGCCCGGCTTTTCATCGCGAAAGGAAGTATCTCCGCGCGCCTGAAATTCTCACGAATTTCCGGGCGGTGCGCTGACTTGAGGGATTGTTTCCTCCACCAGTGTGCGCACTGGTTGCGGAAACCCGTTCCCGGCGCACATGTCGCCGGGAACGATTGGAAGGTATGGCGAGGTTGCCATTGGTCTGGCAAGTGGAGGAGAAACTAAGAGTGTTGAACAGGAACATTGAGGCCTTCGTCGGCTGCGGCGCGGGCTATGAGGAAGCCGGGATCGTGCTGTTCGGCGCGCCCTTTGACGGCACCACCTCCTACCGGCCCGGCACGCGCTTCGGCCCCCGCGCCATCCGGGGCGAATCCTACGGCGTTGAAACCTACAGCCCCTATCAGGATCAAGACCTCACGGACTTCCCCATCCTGGACAGCGGCGACCTGGAACTGCCCATCGGCGATGCCAGGGCCTCGCTGGACATGATCCACGAAAGGGCAAAAGGGATTTTGGAGGACGGCAAGCTGCCCTTTATGCTGGGCGGCGAGCACCTGGTGACGCTTCCCGCGGTGAAGGCGGCGGCGTCAAAATACCCGGACCTTCATATCGTCCACTTCGACGCCCACGCCGACCTCCGGGAGGACTACCTGGGCGTGAAGCTGTCCCACGCTTGCGTCATAAGGCGTTGCTGGGAGATCCTGGGGGACGGCCGCATCCACCAGTTCGGCATCCGCTCCGGCGACCGGACGGAATTTGAGTTTGCCGCCGCCGGGCACGTGGCCCTGCGCAAATTCGACTTTGAGTGGCTGGACGTGACGCTGGACGCGCTGAAGGGAAAACCGGTCTACCTCACCATCGACCTCGACGTCATGGACCCGTCGGTCTTCCCCGGCACCGGCACACCGGAACCCGGCGGGGTGAGCTTCCTTACGC
>JAEVZE010000222.1 GCA_023392395.1 Bacillota bacterium | reverse complement strand
GCGCATGTGGTAATACCGGTCGACGCCGGTTTTTTTCAAAATCTGCGGCAGCGTCGCCGGGTGGCCGAAGGTGTCCGGGCACCACATGATGCGGGGAGCATCCGCAAAATGGTCCTTCAGAAACTCCTTGGCGTACAATACGTGCCGCGCAATGGATTCGCCCTGCGCCATGTTGAGGTCGCCCTCAACCCAGGTGGAGGCGGTCACATCCCAGCGGCCCTCCGCCGCCCGGGATTTAATCTTCTCGAAGACTTCCGGGCAGTCTTCCCGCGCGATGTCGTAGGTGGCGCACTGGCTCTGGGAGAATTTGAAGTCCGGGTACTCGTCCATCAGGTTTGTCATGGTCGTAAAATCCCGCGCCACGATGTCCCGCGTCTCCTCCATGGACCAGAACCAGTTCATATCGATGTGCGCGTGGCCCACCAGGTAGACCCTGCTCTTCTTGACCTCGGCGCGGAAGGGCTCAAACAGCGCGCGGCACTCGGCTTCGGCCTGCCGCACCGCCGCCACGCTGCCGGTGTCCGCCGCGGCCTCAAGCAAAAGGTACGCGCGGGAGAGCGGTTCCGCCGCCCCGCCGAAGCCTTCCATGTGCTTGAGCTCCGCCATAATGGAGCAGATGTGCGTGGCGCTTTGCTCGACCGCGTCTGAGATGATTTTGAGCGAGAACTTGTTCAGCCAGTAGCACTTGTCGCCAAAGTCGAAGCGGAAGGCCACGGTGTGCGCCCTCCCCGGCTCCGCGTGCTCCGAGACGATGCCCTCCGGGCACTTGAAGTCCATCCACGCCCGCTCGGAGAGCGCAAGGCGCCCGTCGATGTACACCTCCAGCGGCGCAAACATAGCGTGCCCGGTCTCGGTCATCACGCGCAGCTGGCTGCCCGCGACGTCCACGTCCAGGCATTTTTCCGGCACGGTGAAGGTGGCGCGTACCCAAGTCACGCCCTGGTCGCGCTTCAGCACCCGGTCGGTCAGTTTGTTCCAGCCGGAGGTGTCCAGGCCGGGGCGCGCGGCCTCCGCCCGGTCCATGTCCCCGATTTGATAGAAAAAGTCCGTCTCGATCATGAAATGATCCAGAGTTTCGAGCATGCGGTTCAGCTTCATTTCCAGGGATTGAGGAAACATGGGGGTCCCTCCCGCACAGTTTAGTAGACGCATTCCTTCGCCGCCGCAACGAACGCGCGGATCAGATCCGGCTCGCCGAAGAAGAAGTGATCGGACGGGGAGCAGATGTAGCCGCCATGCTTCTTGGCCTCAAAGAGCCTGAACACCTGCTCGCGCACGTTCTCCACCGTACCCTTCTCAAAGCCCGCGTTCTGGTCGAAGCCGCCGATGAAGAAGAGCTTGTCACCCACGCGCCGGTCTGCCTTCTCCATGTCGCAGTCGCCGCCCATCGCGGGCGGGGTCATGGTTTCCAGGCCGTCGGTGCCGTTCTCCGCCACGATTCCCAGCAGCGGCATCAGCCCGCCGCACAGGTGGTACACGATTTTCGCGCCCAGCTCGTGGATCAGCGCGTGCTGCTTCTGATCAAAGGGCAGGCAAAACTGCCGGTGCAGCGCGGGGCTGATGACGGTGCTGGAGCCGCCGCCGCCGCCCGTCTCGATCAAGTCCAGCGCGATCGGGCCCGACTGCTCGAAGACTTTCATCTTCTTTTCCAGCATCCGCCCCAGCGCGAAGCTTAGCCAGTCCGGCTCGTCCATGGCGGCAAAGATCGCGGGCTCGGTGCCCATCATGATGGTGCTCAGGTCCTGCCATGGGCTGCCTTGTCCGAAACCAAAACCCGCGCCGCGCACGATGCCCGCCTCGCCGATGCGCTCCTTTGCTTTTTTGACCGGCGTCCAGTCGAGTACCGGAAGCGGCACGAACTCGTCCCAGAGCGCAAAATCCGCCTCTCCCTTGATCGGGTATTCGGTGATCCAGGTGGTAAACTGGTTGCCGCCACCCTTTTCGATCAGTTCTCCCTTGGGCGTCGTGATGCGCTTCACGTACTTCATGCCGCCCTCGCCGTCGGGCGCTTCACGATAGTCCACTTGCCAGTTGGCCAGGTCTTCCGCACGGTAGATCTGCTCTGGGTCCTGGTAGATGACCGGGGACATGCCCACCGCCTCATAGGCGGCGTACTGGTCCATGCCGCCCAGATAGCGCTTCAGGTAGTACCGCATCCAGCTGTGCACCTGCACCGGCAGGCGATCGGGTCGCCGGTTGGAAATCGCCGTTAAAAACCTCTCCCGGCCCGTCATGCAAAACCACCTCAGTTCTTATCCCGTTATTTGATGGAACCCGCGGTGATGCCCTCTGTGAAGCCCTTCTGGAATGTCGCGTACACGATCAGAACAGGCACCAGGCCCATCAGCGCCGCGGCGCTCAATAGGTCGTACCGGCTTCTCTTCTCCACGTAGGTGGCCATCATGTTGTACAGGCTGACCTGGAAGGTGACCATCGCGGGCTTGGTGATGATCAGCTTGGACATCATGAATTCGTTCCAGGACAGCGCGAAGGTGAAGATCACCGCAGACACCAGACCCGGCCGCGCGATCGGCAGCGAGATGCGCACGAACGCCTGCCACCAGTTGCAGCCGTCGATCATGGCCGCTTCCTCGATCTCGTCGATGGTGCTCTTGAAAAAGCCGATCAGAATCAGCATCGACAGCGGCAGCGTGTTGACCGTATAGATCAGGATCAGCCCCGCGCGGGAATTGAGCAGCCCGGCCTTGGCCATCATCGAATAGATCGGGATCATGTTGGCCATCGCGGGCACCATCTGCGTGATCAGCAGCACGCCGTAAACGAACGCGCGGTGCTTGGGCGAGCTCTTGGCCGCGCCGTATGCGCCGATGGAACCGATGACGACGACGCTCAGCACCGCGCCCAGCACCACCAGGAAGCTGTTGAGCATCGACACCGCGATGGTGGTGTTTTGCAGCACGTAGGTGAAGTTGTCCAGGTACAGCGAATTCGGGATCAGTTGCGGCGGGAATTTCTTGATCGCGTCCTGCGGCAGAAACGCAAATGACGTCACGCTCAGAACCGGCCACAGCGTCACAATCAGAAACAGCGCCAGAATCACGTAGGCGACGATGGAGCGGTTGCGCACGTCGCAGCGCACGGTGTTGCATTTTTTCATCTCGCGCGCCTCCTCAAATCGTATCCTTGTCGCCGTGGCGGAACAGCGCGATGTACAAAACGGCCATCAGCGCGTTGAACAGAAGCATCACCACGGAGATCGAAGCGCCTGCGCCCATCGCGCCCTTGGTGAAGGCGGTGGAGTACATCGTAAGGCCAATTACCTCCGTGTACTTGACCGGCCCGCCGTTTGTCAGCGCGAACACATAGGCGAAGATGTTGAACGTGGCGATGGAGATGAAGATCATGTTGGTCAAAACCGTGTAGCGGATCATCGGCAGCGTCACGTGGATCAACTGGCGGAACCAGCCCGCGCCGTCCACCCTGGACGCCTCATAGAGGTCTGTGGGCACGCTCTTGATCGCGCCCAACTGCACAGTCATTGAAAAGCCGTAGCCCGCCCAGATGTTGAGCAGGATCACCACGTTGAGGGCGATGCTCTTGTCGGCCAGCCATTTGACCGGCATCATGCCCATCATTTTCAAAAGGTAGTTGATGATGCCGTAGGAGTCGTTGAACAGGATGCGCCACGCGGACGTTGCAAACACCTGGGAGACCACCCAGGGCATGAACAGGATTGCGGAGATCCAGCCCCGGTTCTTTTGGATGTAGGACAGCATGAGCGCGGAGATAAAGCCCAAGAGGAACTGGAACAGCACCACGAAAAACACGTACTTTGCGGTGTTTCCAAGCACCAGGGGCGTGTACTGGTCGGTGAAGAACTTGACATAGTTTTTCAGGCCCACAAACTGAGTGCCCGCCTTCATCAGCGAGAAGTTCGTGAAGCTGATGTAGACATTGTAGAAGATCGGAAAGATCGTGAAGATGAACAGGAGGATGAGCGCCGGGATCGTCATCGCCTTATAGCGCAGGAGCATCCCCTTCTCCATCGAACCTTTGCCCTTCATATTGGTTTCCTCCAAGCGCCAGCCTTCCGGCCAACGCGCCGCATTTGGGACACGCGCGAAGCGGCAACCGGTTCCCCCTCGGTCGGAGCCGGGAACAGGCTCGCCGCTTCGCGTCCTGTACATTCTGGAGGCCGCCTCGGCCTCCAGAATGCAGGCTGTTGAGAATCCCCGGGAGAGTGTAGAGAGGGCCGCAGCCCTTTCTACTTTCCATCAAATCCAGCGACATGTGCGGTGGATTTGGCTTTCGCCCCGAGCACCAGCGAAGGCGAAAGCATTCCCGTTCCGGTTTCCGCCCGCAAACGTCAGCAGGCGTTTGAGGAAACCGGCCCTTTCCCTACGCGGACGAAAGCTGCTGAAAGCAGATTTCGTCCGCCTTTGCTTAGAATCCGCTGGTCTCCACGAAGTCGGCCACGTTCTTGACCGCGTCGGCGAGGGCTGTTTCGGCGTCCTTCTCGCCCAGCAGCACTTCCTGGAACGCCTGGTCATAGTACTCGGAGGCCGTCGGATAGGAGGTAACGACGGGGCGGGTCTTGGCCAGCGGCAGGAAGGCCATCATGGTATCGCGGTACTTCTCCGGAATCCAATAGATGTCGGAGGAGCCGATGGCCTTGGTGACGGGCAGTTCCTGGGCTTCCGCGATGCGCAGCGTCGCGAAGGCGGGATCGGTCAGCATCAGCTCAAGCCAGGTGGAAATGGCTTCGTCCTTGGAGGTATCCTTGGTGGTGATCGCAAACGCCCAGCCGCCCGCGTTCTCGGAGAACTTTCCGGTATCCGGATCCGCCGGCAGCGGCGCGAGCTTGATGTCGTCGGCGAAGTCGGGCGCCAGCGTATCCCAGTTGAGCCACGAGCCGTGGATCAACATCGCGCTCTGGCCGGAGGTGAACATGTTCTGCGCATCGTCATAATTCATGTTGACGATCTCGGAAGGCACCGCGCCGGAATCGTAGAAGTCCTTGAACATGTTGAAGACGCGCACGGAGGTGGGGTTATTGAACTGGGCCACGTTGTCCTGGTCCACGAACACGTCCTGGCCGGCCCAGTACATGCCCAGAAGAGAGCAGGTGGTGGCCTCGGTCACCGCGCCAGACATCGCAAGGCCGTAGCGCTCGCCGGGCTTGGTCAGCTTCTTGACGCACTCGGTGAAGCCCGCGTAGTCGGTGGGCACGGAGTCATAGCCCGCCTCCTTGAGCATGCTCTCGCGGTACCAGAGCACGCCGTTGAAGGCCGTGGAGTACACCAGACCGTGGGTCTCGCCCTTGTACTTCATCTTGAACGCGTCGTAGTAGTCGTCCAGCACGCTCTGCTTGACGCGGCCTTCCATCGGGTAGGTGTAGCCCTGGGAGGCGAACGCCGCGATCCAGTAGCCATCCAGCATGGAGATGTCCGGCAGCGTTCCGGAAGCGCCGCGCATCAGATAGTCGTTGTAGCCGTCGGTGTCGCCCTGCAGCACTTCAAACTCAAGCTTCACATTGGGCATGCGGCGCTCGAATTCCTTATAGATGTCGGTGACGACCACGCTGGTCTTGTTGGTGTTGGCGTGCACGCTCCCGCCGGGAACGTACGATTCGAAAATGCAGATCGACAGCGTGATGGGCTCCTCCGCGAGGGCCGACAGCGATCCAAGCGTGCCGAAAATCAGGGCGACCAGCATCATCAGCGTGACCAGTTTCCGGATCTTCATCTCATGCATCTCCTTTTGATCGGGTGGTTGGGAACGCCTGACGGCCGGCATTCTGCGCGGCTGCCGCGGCCTTCCTGGCGTCAAGCGCAGTATAGCATCAGGGCAGAATACTGTAAATACGATTATCTGCCTCATGGCAAAAACCCATTTCCAATTTCATGCCATCTTTTCTTTTTCCGCGTGTTTTGGCAACAATAGTGGCGTAAATTTTATTGCGGCGCATTGATTTTTGTCAATAATGCCGTATAATGAATTGGAAGTGAAAAAAGCGCCGATGGACTATTCTGACAAGGTTGGCACAAAAGCGGAATCAAGTGGCAGAAAAACATATGTTTCTACACCGCCGAGCATGGCGGTCACAAAAAGATACGTCTCAGAGGAGGCGGGCGTAAATGCATCCAGTGGAACAGCGCATGCTCCAGTTGCAGGCGGCGGTACGCAGGCCGATTCAGTTCGGCGACCTGTGCGTCAACTTTTCCTGCGTGTCCATCAACATCTGTCCGCCAGGCACCAACGTGCCGCTGCACTGCCATGAGTTCTACGAATTCCTGCTGCTGCTGGAGGGCAAGCAATACGTCTCGGTGCTGGGCAACGAACACCTGTACGAGGAGGGCTATTTCACGCTGATGCCACCGGGCGTGCTGCACGGCCACCGGGACTACCCGGAGATGGGCAACCGCGGCATCGTCGTCCGGTTCACCGCGCGGCAGGCGCCCTGCGCCGACCAGGTGGAGCCGGTGGCAGAAAAGCTGCTCGGCGTCCTGTCCACACCCCACGCGGCGCCGCTCTCCGACGAAGGCGTCACCCGCATTCTGACCGAACCCGGTGAGGCCGGCGGCGCGCCGCTGGACCTGATGGCGCTGCTTATGCGCACGGCGGAGGCCTACGCCAGGGACGACAACGTGCTGCGCAAAGCGCCAAAGCCCCGCGTGCTGAGCGACCGGGACCTGGTGGAAAACGTGCTCATGTCCATCTCCACGATGTACATGAGCGACGTCGATGTGATGACACTGTCCCGCATCCACAACATCAGCTATCGCCACCTGGCGCGGCTGTTCGTGAAGATCACCGGCTACACATTGACCGAGTGGCTGATCTACACCCGACTGCACTACAGCATGCAGATGCTGGTGGAGACCGACCTTTCCATCTCCGACGTCGCCCGGCAGGTGGGTTTCAGCAGCGAAAGCTACTTCTCCAGCGTGTTTTCCCACACCATCGGCCAGTCCCCCAAGGCCTACCGGCGGGAGAAAGCCGGCCAGCCTTATGTGCCACCGTCGATCGAACAGCTGCACGGGGCGGAGCGAAAGCCGGAATGCGGCAACCTGTACAATCCGCTGAGGCCCCATCTGATCGACGCCTCGCGGCTACAGATGATGGCGCGACGGTGCACGTGGTAATTGAGCATTGAAAAACCCTCGGAGGTTTTTCAATGCGAGGGGAAGAAAAGCTGCGTGAGCCTGAAATTCTCTGGAATTTCCGGGCGGCTCACTGACAGAAGGTATTGTTTCCGCCACCAGTGTGCGCACTGGTTGTGGAAACACGTTCCCGGCGCGCATGTCGCCAGGAACGATATAAAGGGATGTACGGGGCAAATTAAGCCGGCCTGCGTCCACTGTCAGAAGAGGCGCTAAAACAGCGGGCGATGCTGAAACCACGCCATCATCCTTTTCTTCGCCAACGGGAGGTTTCCAATTCCCCCTCGTTTGTGGTATAATGAATTCCCCTGGCCGGCTACCCGGCACACAGGCGAAGGAGGAAGCCCCCATGCAAGGCGCAGCCCGCCTCAAGCGGACGTTTTTCGGCGACCGCGCTTTTTACCGGACCGTACTGGTCATCGTCGTGCCGGTCATCATCCAAAACAGCCTGACCAACATCGTAAACCTTCTGGACAACATCATGGTGGGCCAGGTGGGCACGGCGGAGATGTCGGGCGTCGCCATCGCCAACCAGCTGCTCTTCGTGTTCAACCTGTGCGTGTTCGGCGGCCTGTCAGGCCCCAGCATCTTCGGCGCGCAGTTTTACGGCGCGGGCGATCTGGAGGGCCTTCGCAACACCTTCCGCATCAAGCTGTGGATCGCGGCCGCGCTCCTCTTTGGCGCACTCATAACCTTTACCGGCTGGAGCGAACCGCTGATCAGGACATACTTGACGGGCGAAGGCGGCGCAGCGAAGGCGGCCGTCATGCTGACGAGCGCCAAGGACTACCTGTTCATCATGCTGGCGGGGCTCCTGCCCTTCGCGCTGTCCCAATGCTATTCGGGCACCCTGCGGGAGACGGGGGAAACCATGCTGCCCATGCTCGCGGGCATCGCTGCGGTGCTCACCAACCTGTGCGGCAACTGGATTCTGATTTACGGCAACCTGGGCTTCCCGGTGTTGGGGGTCAAGGGCGCGGCCATCGCCACGGTGATCTCCCGCTTTGTGGAACTGGGCGTCATCCTGTACGGCATCCGACGGAACAGCCGCTTTTCTTTCTTGCACGGCGCGTACCGCACGCTGCGCGTGCCGGCAACGCTTTTGCGATCGGTCATGCAAAAGGGCCTGCCGCTGCTCGTCAATGAGGCGCTCTGGTCCATCGGCATGGCGACGCTGATGCAGGTTTACTCCGTCCGGGGGCTGTTGGTCCTGGCGGGGCTCAACATCGCCAGCAACATCACCAACCTCTTCAACGTGGTGTTCATTTCGATGGGCAACGCCGTGGCGGTCATCATCGGTCAGGCGCTGGGCGCGAACGACCTGAAGCGCGCCCGCGAGGACGTCTGGAAGCTGATCTTCTTCAGCTCTGGCTGCTGTGTGGGGATCGGCGCGCTGCTGGCCCTCCTTTCGCCGGTGATCCCGCACCTCTACAG
>JAEVZE010000193.1 GCA_023392395.1 Bacillota bacterium | reverse complement strand
AAGATGTCCTGCGGATGGGCGCAACGCGCCACGCCCTTGGCGGACCGGGTCCCCTCACCCTCGGCCAGCGCGGGCGAAGCCATGGAAGCGGCCAGCACCAGCGCCGCCGCCAGCGCCACCAGTTTTTTATCCGTTGCGAATGACATGTTGTTCCTCCTCACTCGACGCTCTTGAGCGCCTCGACCATGTTGACGGATTTGAACTTTGCGCCGATGATGCGGTTGACCACCCACGCGAATACCAGCGTCAGAACCGCCGTGGAGATCCAGCTTTCCGGCGAGATGTAGGGCACGAACTGCAGCGTGCTGGGAAGGCCGGAGGCCAACACCCACCGGTGCAGATAAGGGCCCAGCAGGAGGCCGACCGGGAGCCCGACCACCGCCACCACGATGTTCTCCCTTAGGATCAGCCGCTTGGTCTCCCGTGGGTAGAAGCCCAGCACCATCAGCGTGGCCAGATCGCGGATGCGTTCAAAGAAGCTGAGCTCGCCCAGCGTGTACATGACCACCAATAGCAGCGCGCCCGCGAACATCGCCATCAAAAGCACCAGTAGGTCCATCACACCGGTGACCGCCAGTTTCCCCGTCCGCTCCTCTTGAATGGTACGCACCTTCTCGACGCCGTCCATGTCGCCCACCGCGTCCAAATCGATGCCACTACCCTTCAAAAACAGCGCCGTAGGCCGGAAGGGCGTTGCCTCCAGCTTGCGCCAGGCGCTGCGGCTCAGGTAGAGGCCCTGGCCCAGCTGCAGGTCGATGATGGACTGAATCCGGGTGGTCACCTCGCGGCCGTCGGACAGGCGAAGCGTGAGTACGTCGCCCGTCTTGAGCCCTTCGTCCTCCGCCAGCCGCTGCGTGACTGCCGCGCCCTCCTGAGGCAGCCACACCCGCTGGCCGCCATACTCCAGATAGACCATCTCATGCCGGTCTTCCAGTACCGTGAAGGACTTCTGCTCCCAGCCGCCGTCTGTATTCAGCTGCAAAAGGCCTTCCATCACGTCTTCCATCTGCTCCGCGCCGGAGCGGTTCTTGACCGCCTGATCGTACCCGTCGGGCGCGTCGGCGGTGAGGTCTACGCGAACGTCGTAGCGCATGTTCACTGTAAAGTAGTGCTGCAGCACATAGCTCACTGAGTCGCGCATGCCAAAGCCGGTCAAAAGCAGCGTGGAACAGCCCACCACGCCCACGACGCCGATCAAAAAGCGGGAAGTGTTTCGGAACATGTTGCGCACGATCAGCTTGTTGCTGAAGGACAAGCGCTTCCAGAGGAATCCAATGCGCTCCAGAAATACGCGCCGGCCGCTGTGCGGGGGCCTGGGTCGCAGAAGCCCCGCCGGGACTTCGTGAAGCGCCTGGAAACAGCTGAGAAAGCTCGCCCCCATCGCGATCACCACGATCATCCCCGCCGCTGCCCCCACCATCCAGGGGTCCATGTACAGCGCGCCGCCGGGCACCACGTAAAGCGACAGCAGCATGTTCATCGCCACGCGCCCCAGGAAGAACCTCGCGCCCAGCGCGCCCAGCACCGCGCCCGTCAGCGCGATCAGAAGGCCGTAGCTGGCGTAATGCCAGATCAACTGCCCCCGGCCGTAGCCCAGCGAATAGAGCGTGCCCAGTTGTACGCGCTGGTTTTCGATCAGGCGGCGCATGGTGCTGAAGGTGATCAGCGCTGCTACCAGAAAGAACACCGATGGGAAAATTTCGCCCATCGCGCGCACCTGGTCGGCTTCCTCCACCGCCATGCGGATGAAGGCGCGGCCGTCCCGCGTCGTTACGGGAATGGTGGCGTCGTCGATCAGCGCTTCCGCCGCCAGCTTCACAAGGTCTGCGTCCGCTCCGTTCTGAAGTTTCACGACCACTTCGTTGTACGGAACATCGCCCAGCGTGCCGGAGGACACAAAGCCGTAGCCGAAGGTGTGGGGATCGACATTGAAGCTGTAGCCGTCGGAATGCACCACGTATTCCGGGCTGTAACAGATGCCCGCGACCTTGAGTTCCCGCCGCGTGCCGTCCTCGGTCACGGTGATGTGGTCGCCGACGGTAACGTCCATCGCCCGTGCAAACTTCTGGTCGATCAGGCATGCGCCGTGTTCGCCCTCGGGGAGCGCGCCGCCCTCCAGGATCAAGGGCTTCGAGATGCGTGCGTCGCCGTCGAACATGTACAGGTCCAGCTTTGGGTCGCCCGGAAGGTCGGCCTTGACCCGCAGCCGCACGCGGCGCTGCGCGTCTGTCGCCCCCGGAAGCGCGGCAAGATCCCGCGTCCTATGGTCCGATACTTCGCCGGAAATCCACAGATCCGCCAGGCTGCTCCGTGCGAACAGCGCGCTGAGGCCGCGGTCCATGCCTTGCGCCGCCGCGTTGATGCCCAGCCACAGCGTGACCGACAGCGTGCACAGGATCAGCATCGCCGCAAAGGCCTTCCAGTTGGCCGCAAGGTCCCTCAGCAGCTTCAACCGGAGCATGTTCCGGCGCGGCGCGTTCCTCACCATGCAATGGCCTCCATGGGTGTCGGCTCGGGGTTGATCTCCACCGAGCTCACCTTGCCGCTGTCCATGCGGATCACGCGGTTGGCGGCGGGTACGATGGCGGCGTTGTGGGTGATGACCACCACGGTCTTGCCCATGTCGCGGCACACGCGGCTGATCAGCGTCAGCACCTTGCGGCCGGTCTTGGAGTCCAGCGCGCCGGTGGGCTCGTCACACAGCAGCAGTTCGGGGTTTTTGCACAGCGCGCGGGCGATGGCCACCCGTTGCTGCTCGCCGCCGGAGAGCTGCGCCGGGAAGTTGTCCATGCGGTCTTTGAGGCCCACGCGCTCCAGCGTTTCCGCGGGGGAGAGCGGGTTTTTGCACACCTGCTGGGACAGCTCCACGTTCTCCAGCGCCGTCAGGTTGGGCATGAGGTTGTAAAACTGAAAAACGAAGCCCACGTCAAACCGGCGGTAGGCGTTGAGCTCCTTGACGTTCAGCGGCGCGATGTCGCGGCCGCCGACCAGGATTTTGCCGCTGGTGGCCCGGTCCATGCCGCCCAGCAGGTTCAAAACCGTCGTCTTGCCCGCGCCGCTGGGCCCCAGCACCACCGCAAATTCCCCGTTTTTGATGGAAAAATCGGCGTGGTCCACCGCTGGGATGGAGATTTCTCCCACATGATATGTTTTTGTGACCCCCTCAAACGCGATGTCTGCCACGGTTTCGCCTCCCTGGTGTCGAAAAATAACCAACACGGTGTTGCCAATCCGGACTGGTTAGATTATAATCATCACAGTGTTGGTTTACAACGGTCAGATGGATCGACCGGTGTGCAATGATCAACAGGGCGGGGCCAAGATGTCGGTTATTCATTGTAAAATCGAACGCACAGTAAAGGGGAGAGGGCTTTGAAGGAGAAGAAGGACGACCGCAGGATTCGCTACACCAAGCGGGTCATTCAGGAGAGCTTTGTTCACCTGCTCAGCCAGAAGCCCATCGCCAAGATCACCGTCAAGGAGATCTGCGAAGGGGCCGACGTCAACCGCAGCACGTTCTACGCCCACTACCTTGACCCCTTCGATCTGATGCGCAAGATCAAGCAGGAAGTCCTTGCCGAGATCAACAATTGGATGAATGGCCTGATCTCCCCGGTGGACGGGTCGGGCGCGTATCAGATGATGAAGCTGGTATTTGAGTACGTACTGGCCAACGCCGAGCTGTGCAAGGTACTGCTGGGTGAGCATGGGGACGAGGAACTGCAGGAGGAGATCATGATGATCGCCCAGGCCCAAGTGATGCGGGAATGGCCGGGAAACGAGGAAGCGGGCGCGGGCCTCATGGATTATTTCGTCCAATTCGGCGTACACGCTGGGGTGGCGGTGGTCAAGAAGTGGCTGGAGAAGGGCCTCAAAGAGCCGCCGGAGGAGATGGCGGAGCTGGTCATTCGGTTGATCTACCACGGCCTGTACTCGGTGGTAACGAAACGGCCTGTCGGGGCGTAAACATAAGACGAAGAGAGAGCCAGCGGGCGTAGCCCTTGGCTCTCTCCAAGTTTTCAAGGGTCCCCATGAGGGTGGTGTTCCGGAAGAAGGGCATCAATATCCGTCAGTAGCCTTTCACGGCGTCCACTACATTCATCAGCGGCCTTCCGGTCAGGAAGCGCTCCAGATTGTCCCGGAAGATCTCGAAGGTCGCGTTGATGCAGACCGGGTCAGAGTTGCTGCCGGAGATGTGGGGCGTCAGGATCACGTTTTCCATGTCCCAGAGCGGGCTGGTTTCGGGCAGCGGCTCCACCGTCGTCACGTCCAATACCGCGCCGCCCAAGCGGCCCTCCTGAAGCGCCTTAATGAGCGCCGCCTCGTCCAGCGTCGCCCCGCGGCCCGCGTTCAGAATCATCGCGCCCGGCTTCATATGCCGGATGACTTCCGCGCTTACAAGGCCCTTCGTTTCGTCTGTGGCGGGCAGGCACAGCGCCACGACGTCCGCACCCTCCACCGCCTCGTTAAGCCGCGAGGTGGGGTAGAGCGCCTCCACATAGTCCGGCTTTTCGGAGACGCTGCGCTTGACGCCGCGTACCTTGGCACCCATAAAGCACATCCGGGCGGCGAAACTGCCGCCGATGTCGCCCAGCCCGACCACCGTCACAAGGCTCCCCCAGATGGCCCGCGAGGAACCCTCGCCATGCCACAGGTGCGCGCGCTGGTTTTTTTGGTAGGCGGGCATCCGGCGGTACAGCATCAAAAGGCCCGCCATCAGATATTCCGCGATCGGGATGCCGAACGCGCCGGAGCTGTTGGTCAGGAGGGTTTTTTCTGGGTCAAACGCGCCGCGCAGGTGTTCCACGCCGGCGGATGGAACCTGCATCCAGCGGAGTCGGGGAAGGCCCGGCAGCAGCTCCGGCGGGTAGTAGCCCATCAGCACCTCGAATTCCTGGAGCGCCTCGCGCGTAAGCTGTTCGCCAGAGGCAAAGTAGATGAGTTCGCCGCCGTATTGCGCCGCAAGGAGCTTCAGCGCCTCGATGCTTTCCGTTTCAAACGATACGTGGGCCAGTGCGATTTTCATGGCAGGTTCCCTCTCCCCTTCGTCCCGGCGCTTCGTGCAAATATTTGCCACCATGATTATACAGGATCGTCCCCGGCCTTGGGTAAAATTGAGGTTATCGGCCAAAAACAAACCTACCTCCGCCGGTTTCGGCGAAGGTGGGTTGCACATAGATTATTGCCGTAATCCGGCCCGGATGCTGATCTGCACCAGCTTCTTCATGTCCGACAGCCGCTTTTCGTCGGACAGAGGAAGCCCTGCCACGTAGATCAACCCTGCGAGGCCCCAAAAGAACCCCGTCCAGAAGTAGCCGCGATAGCCCTTGTGGCGCGCCTGTTTCATGGTCAGGATCCCCCAAAGGACCGAGACGAGCGCCAGCGCCAGAATCACTCCGATGACGGCGGGCACCAAGTATGGAGTATTCATCAAGTCCACCGTCGGATAACCCAGGTTCAGTTCGGTCATATACGGTCCCTCCTTCGTATGGCGTCCGCGCGGCGCTCAAGGCATGCCGCCTGCGAACGCTGGTGCTTGACAATATTATAACAAAAATTTATCACAATACAATGCGTGTTTTCAAATTTTCGACCCGCTTCGGAACGCGCCGGGGAAGTTTTCATCCGCGCCGCTTTATGATATAATAGAAAGACGCCGCGCGGGCGCTTCCTCAAAAAAACGCGGGCGGCGGGGAGCGAATGCATGAAGACGTTCTCAGAATTGTACAATCAGGCGGTGGCTCTGGCGCTTCAGGATGACCCGGCGGGGCTTGAGAAGGCGCTGGCGGAGTACGATCCCTACCATCTGGACTGCCTTTTGCACCCCCAGAAACATCCGCTGGTGATTCGGACCGGCGAATGCGACTGCTCCAAGGAGCAGCGCGAGGCGTGTATCCGCCGCTGTCCGTTTGACGCCATGAGCATTGGAAAGGATGGCGGCATTCAGATCGACTCGGAAAAGTGCATGGGCTGCGCCGACTGCATCGACGGTTGTGCCGGGGAGAGGCTGAAGGCCTCCACCGACATCCTGCCCGCGCTGAAGGCAGTGCGCTCCTCCAAGGGCCTTGCCTACGCGCTGGTGGCCCCTGCGTTTCTGGGGCAATTCACCGAGGCGGTCACGCCGGGCAAGCTGCGCACCGCACTCAAGGCGGTGGGCTTTGACGGCATGATCGAGGTGGCGCTGTTCGCGGACATCCTGACCCTCAAAGAGGCGCTGGAGTTCGACCGGAACATCCACACCGAGGGCGACTATCAGCTGACCAGCTGCTGCTGCCCGATGTGGATTGCGATGATCCGAAAAATCTACCACGACCTGATGCCCCACGTGCCCGGCTCGGTGTCCCCGATGGTCGCCTGCGCCCGGACGGTCAAGACGCTGTACCCGGACGCGCTGACGGTGTTCATTGGGCCTTGCCTTGCCAAGAAAGCTGAGGCGCGAGAGAAGGATCTGGTCGGCGCGGTGGATTACGTGCTGACCTTCAATGAGATGCGGGACATCTTTGAACTGCTGGGCATCGACCCGGCCAAGATGGAGGAGAGCGACAAGGACCACTCCTCCCGCGCGGGGCGCATCTACGCTAGGACGGGCGGCGTCAGCGAGGCGGTGCAGGATACCGTCAAAAGGCTGAGCCCCGGCCGGAAGATCACGGTGCATACCCGCCAGGCGGACGGCATCCCCGCCTGCAGGGCGATGATGAACGACATTTTGGCTGGAAAGGGCGGCGGCAACTTCTACGAGGGCATGGGCTGCCGAGGCGGCTGCGTGGGTGGACCCCGGGCGGTGACGCCGGTGGAGGAGGGCCGAAAAGCGGTCAACGCCTACGGCGACGCTGCGCTCTACCATACGCCCGCGGAAAACCCCTACGTCGTGGAGCTTCTCCACCGGCTGGGCTTTGACACCATTGAGGCGCTGCTGGAAAAGGACGAAATCTTCACGCGGCGCTTTGACTGACGGCCGCGACGCCCTGTTTGAGGCGGCGGCCCGGGTGTTTATACTATGCGTATATGGCCCTATGTCCATGGGCCGGGAGGAAATCCGTGCACGAGTTGCCCATCACCCAGCGGATCATCGAAATCGCCTCCGAGGCGGCCAGGGAGCGCGGTGCGGGCCGCATTACCAAAGTTCAGCTGGTCGTCGGCGACGCCTCCGGGTATATGGCGGATTCCATCCAGCTGTATTTTGACCTGATCAGCGCGGGTAGCCCCTGCGAAGGGGTGAGTTTGGAATTTGAGCCGGTCAAGTCTATGCTCCGGTGCGAAACCTGCGGCCAGCTGTTCGAGCGCAAACCCTTTGACTTCACCTGCCCCTGCGGAGGCCAGGGCCGGCCCACCGAAATCGGGCGGGAATTTTATGTAAAGGCGATCGAGGTAGAATCATGAGCCAGATTGACATTCAGGAATCCATCTACAAGCGAAACGACGAGCTCGCGGCGGAGCTGAACCAGGCGCTCACGAAGAAAAGCGTGTTCTGTGTCAACGTGATGGGCGCGCCGGGCGTGGGCAAGACGAGCACGCTGACCCGGCTGATCCCGCTGCTGGACCGAAGAGCCGCCGTCATTGAAGGCGACATCGAATCCGACATCGACACCGAGAAGCTGAAAAAGCTGGGTATCGAGGCCCACCAGATCAATACCCACGGCGCGTGCCAC
>JAEVZE010000189.1 GCA_023392395.1 Bacillota bacterium | reverse complement strand
CCGCCGTGCGGCTTTTCAACGCGAAAGGAGAAGACTGCGTGAGCCTGAAATTCTGAGGAATTTCCGGGCGGCTCACTGACGTAATACTAATTCCAAACATAAATCACTCGTTACGCCGGTTCTTTTCGCACAGAATCATGTCGCACTCCGCTCAACGTAGCGCTGCTACGTCTCGCTTCGGCTCCTTGTTCTGCATCGAAAATCCCTCGGCGCTTTGGAGTGATTTATGTTTTACATTAGTATAAGGAATTGTTTCATCCACCAGTGTGCGCCACTGGTAGATGAAACACGTTCCCGGCGCGCGGGTCGCCGGGAACGATTTGAAGAAACAAACACCGGTATTTGTGGGCAATGGAAAAGGCAGGGGGCCGAAACCCTCTGCCTTTTGCTTGTTGTTCCCTAGTGTGAGGTCCAGGGGAGATCATCTCCCCTGGCGGGGGTCCCGGTGGCGGAGCCCCCGGGCGTCATCTTCTCTTAGTCGTAAAGCAGCGGCGCGATCTTCGCGTCGTCCATGTTGGCGGCGGTGTAGAACTGGCAGCCGGTGTCGACGACGGCGTCAACCGTTTCGCCGTTCATGGCCTTCACCGCGAGTTCCACAGCGTCAAAGCCGATCATGTAGGGATCCTGGGTCACAGAGCCGAAGAACCAGCCGTTCTTGACGGCTTCCTTCTGGTTCTTGCCAGCGTCGAAGCCGATCACGACGACGTCCTTGAAGGCGCCGTTGGTGCGGTCGAGGTCCTGGCCATCGGTGGTGGCGGCGAGGAGGCCGGCCACGGTCGCTTCGTTGGAGCAGAAGATGGAAACCGGCTTCTTCTGCAGCAGGCCCTGCGCGGTGGTCTGGCAGTCGGTGATGTTGGTGGTGGCGGGCACCAGGATGTTCAGTTCAACGGAGACCTTGCCGGATTCGGAGGCCTTGTTGTACTTGTCGTGGCCGGTGATGGCGACTTCGCCCGGCTTCACGGCGGAGACCAGCTCCCACATCTTGTTCAGGTAGCCGGTGGTGCGGCCCACGACGGACGCGGAGGTGGCATCCTGGCTCATTGCGCCCAGGATGACCGGCGCTTCGGGCGTGGCGGCGGTGATGGCGGCCTTCACGGCTTCGATGTTGAACATCTGCTCGGCAGCCAGGGCGCCGGCGGACTCGTTGTTGGTGGAAGCGGTGGAGACGATGGTGCCCTCGGGCGCATTCGGCACGCCGGAGTCAAAGCCGATGACCGGGATGCCCTTTTCCTTGGCGGCGAGCAGCTGCTCGGTCACGGACTCGGTGTCCAGGGCCGCGAGCGCCAGCGCCTTGGGGTTCTTGGCCAGAGCGGCGTTGAGCATGTCGATCTGCACGGAGATGTCGGATTCGGACGGCGGGCCGTCAAAGGTGATGTCCACGTTGTACTTCTTGGCGGCATCCTGAGCGCCCAGGTTGACGGTCTGCCAGAACTGATGCTGGAAGCCCTTGGAAATGATCGCGATGTAGGGTTTCGCTTCGGCAAGCGCCGAAGCGGTCATCGCGAACGCGAGGACCAGAGCAAGAACCAATGCTAGAGCCTTCTTCATCGTGAGGTTCCTCCCAAATTGATATTATTCCAGCGGCTTTGGGCCGCACAGAATCGAACGTTGTGCCCTGTGGCCGGATTGTTGACAATCCCCTCAGAGCTTTCATCGTTCCCGGCGACATGTGCGCCGGGAACGTGTTTTCGCTACCAGTGCATACACTGGTGCCGAAAACAACACCCCAGGTCAGCGAGCCGCCCGGAAATCCCGCAGGATTTCAGGCTCGCGCAGTCTGCTTCTTTCGCGTTGAAAAGCCGCGCGGATTTTCAGCGCCCTGAGCGCCTAGCGCTCAGACTTTCTTCACCTTATTCGTTTGGCTGACGCGGTACTGATCCAGAAGGACTGCGCCGACCACGACCGCGCCGGTCATGAACGTCTGCCACTGGCCCTGCAGGCCCATCGACATCAGGCCGACACGAAGGATCGACATGGTGAACACGCCGATGAGCGTACCGGTCAGGGAGCCCGTGCCGCCCGACATCGAGGTGCCGCCGATGACGACGCCCGCGATGGCCAGCAGCTCCAGGCCGTTGCCGGTAGAGGGGATGATGGTGGTGTAGACCGCCGCGAAGAAGATGCCCGCGACGCCGCAGAAGAAGCCGCACAGCGTGTACACCATCGTGAGCCAATGCTTGGTCTTGATGCCGGAGAGGCGCGCGGCCTCATAGTTGGAGCCCATCGCGAAGGTGTAGCGGCCGAACTTGGTGCGGTTCAAGACCACCCAGGCGATCAGGAACACCGCCGCCAGCCAGACGATGCCGATCGGGAAGGCGCGGAAGACGCCCAGCGTCTCCTCGTTGCCCAGCTTGTAGAACAGGTGCTTGAAGGACTGGTCGGTGTAGCGCATGGTGGTGACCTTGGTGATGATGGCGCCAAAGCCCATACCCATCATTTGCGTGCCCAGCGTGGCGATGAAGGGGGGCAGCTTCAGGTAGGCGATCATCAGGCCGTTCAAGAGGCCGATGAGCGTGCTCACCGCGACGCCCAGCGCCAGCGAGGCCCAGATGTTCCAGCCCCAGCCCTGCGCCATGCCGCCGATCAGCATGCCGCAGATCATCGTGGTGCCCAGCGACAGGTCGATGCCGCCCGTGATGATGACGAACGTCACACCCAGCGCCATAAAGCCGATGAAGTAAGACGCGTTCAGGATGTTCACCAGCGTCTCACCGGACAGGAAGTTGACGCCGAAGATCGAGAAGAAGATGTACAACAGCACCATCACCAGCGGCGCGAACAACTTCTGCCAGTCGAACGAGGGACCCATGGTCTGGTTTTGCGGTAATGCCTTCTGAGACATTGGTTTCATTCACTCCTAACTCATCGCCGTCGTGGCGAGCGTCATGATCTTCTCCTGGGTCGCCTCGGCGATGTCCAGTTCGCCGGTGACGCGTCCTTCGCTCATCACAACCAGCCGGTCGCTCATGCGCAGCAGTTCCGGCATTTCAGAGCTGATCATGATGATGGACTTGCCCATCTTCACCAGATCGCCCATTAGGTGGTAGATCTCGGACTTGGCGCCTACGTCGATGCCGCGGGTGGGTTCGTCGAAGATCAGGATGTCGCAGTTCTTGATCAGCCACTTGGCGATGACCACCTTCTGCTGGTTGCCGCCGGAGAGGTTCTTGATCAGCTGGTTGACGCTGGGCGTCTTGATGGACAGCTTGTCCACGTATTCCCTCGTGACCTGGTTCACCTTTTTGCGCTTGACGAACCCGGCGGAAGTGAACTCATCAAGGTTGGCCATGACACTGTTCTCGCTCACCGACAGCCCCACCGCCAGGCCGAATGCCTTACGGTCCTCGCTCAGGTAGCCGATCCCCAGGTTCACCGCGTCCACCGGGGATTCGATGGAGACGGGTTTGCCATTCATAAGGATTTCGCCGCGCTCCGTGGGGTCCGCGCCGAACAGCGCGCGCATGGTCTCGGTGCGGCCCGCGCCCATCAGGCCCGCAAAGCCCAGAATCTCGCCCTTTTTCAGGGTGAAGCTGACGTTTTTCACGTTCTGGGCCAAAAGGCCTTTGACTTCCAGAATCGTGGGCGCACCCTGGGGCACTTCGCTCTTGGTCTTGGGCTGCTCGTAGATCACGCGCCCGACCATCATCGAAATGATCTGCTCCTTGGTCACGTCCTTGGTGTCCACCGTGTTCACGTACTGGCCGTCCCGCATGACGGTGATTCGGTCGGTGATCAGCGGCAGCTCGTCCAAACGGTGTGAGATGTAGATGATCGCGTGGCCTCTGGCTTTCAGGTCCCGGATGAAGCGGAACAGCTCCTGGACCTCGTTATCGGTCAAGGCGGCGGAGGGCTCGTCCATGACGAGCAGCTCGCTGTCGTAGGACAGGGCCTTCGCGATCTCCACCATCTGCTGCTTGGCCACGGACAGCTTGTTGCAGGCGATCGCGGGATCGATTTCGATGTTCAGCGAGCGCAACAGCTTCCGAGCGTCGTCGTTGGCCTTCTTCTTGTCGAGGAACGGCCCGCGCATCGGCTCGCGCCCGATGAAAATGTTTTCCGCCACGCTCAGATGGGGCATCAGGTTCAGCTCCTGATGGATGATGCCGATGCCCTTGGTCTGCGCCTCCTCGGGGGAGTTCAGGTTGAGTTCCTGGCCTTTAAAGAGAATCGTGCCGCCGTCGCGCTTGTAGATGCCGGTCAGCACCTTCATCAGCGTTGACTTGCCCGCGCCGTTCTCGCCAACCAGCGCGTGCACTTCGCCGCGCTTGAGCTCGAAGCGGCAATTGTTCAGTGCGTGCACGCCCGGGAACACTTTCTCGATGCCCTCCATCTGGAGCAGCACCTCGCCGGACGTAACGGCCTTCATTGGCTCTTGCACCGGCACACCCCTCTTTCCATTTCAGATTGGGTTTCTATGTTGCAACTGTTGGCCGTATGCGGCGCATACGATCCAACGCGTGCGTAAAACGCTATTCCCACAGCTGCGTCCAGCTGGCCGCTCCCGGCCACAAAAACACCTGGCCCTTGACCAGCCGGCAGTCGCGCTCGGCCTTCCGGAGCAGCTCCATCTCGGCGGGCGTCAGCGGGTCTTCCGACACGCAGGCGAGGTTCGCGCGGATGTTTTTCTCGCTGCCGGAGAAGGGAATCGGGATCGCGCCCTTCTGCACAGCCCACTTCAGGCACACAAGCGCCGGATGGATGCCTCGCGCCTTCGCAACCGCCCGCACCTCGGGCAGTTCGGTGTCGGCCACGTCCTCAGGGCTCCGGTCGCGCTCCGGGCGGTTGGGCGAGCCCAGCGGGCAGAACCCGATCACCTGAATGCCACGGCCCACGCAGTAGTCGAACAACTCCTCCTGCTGGAAGCTGGGGTGCAGCTCCATCTCGATCAGGGAAGGCTTCACCCGGCAATGGGGCAGCACCGCCTCGAGCTTCGAGAGGGTCATGTTGCTCATGCCCAGATGACGCGTCAGGCCATGATCGTAGAGCGCCTCCAGCTCACGCCACACGCCCAGGAACTCGTCCTGAGAAAAGGGCCTGGAGTCCGGGTTGCGGCTGTCGCCGTCGCAGCCCGGCGCGTGGTAGTTGGGGAAGGGCCAGTGGACAAAGTACGCGTCCACATAAGAAAGCTTCAGGTCCTTCAGCGAGCGCTGAAGCGCCTTGGTCGGCTCGCCCGCGGCGTGGTGGTTGTTCCACACCTTGCTGGTGACGAAGATGTCCTCCCGCCGGATTTTTCCGGCCTGGAACGCCTTCTCAAACACCTCGCCGATCAGGTTTTCGTTGCCGTACACTTCGGCGCAGTCGAACAGTTTGTAGCCCGCCTCAATGGCGTTTTCCACCGCGCCCGAGACCTGCTCGGGGCTGTAGTGGTCCGAACCGAAGGTGCCGAACCCGATCGACGGAATCTTGTCGCCGTTATATACGCGAAATTCACCCATATTAAACATTCTCCGTGCCGTCAAAGACGACCGCGACCTTGCCGCAGTGGCCCGAGGCCATGAGTTCGTAGGCCTTGTCCGCGTCTTCCAGCTTGAAGCGGTGGGTGATCAGGTCCTCCGGATGGATGCCCCAGCGCACCAGCCGCTCCACCAGGTCCTCCATGCGGGCCAGACTGGTCACCCAGCTGCCGTAGATGGTCTTCTGGTCGTGGATGATGTCGGGGCTGGGGTTGAACGACACCGTGCCGCCTTCGCCGACGAAGGCGATCTTGCCCCACTGGCGCGTGGCGCGGATGGCCAGCTGACGCCCCGCGTCCGCCGCCGAAGCGTCGAAGGCGCGCTCCACGCCCTTGCCGCCGGTCGCCGCCTTGATCTGAGCCAGCGTGTCCGCGCCGGGCTTGAACACTTCGTCCACCAGGTTCAGTTTCTTGGCGAGCTCGATGCGCTCGTCGCTCATCTCCACGCCGATCAGCTTGTTCGCGCCCAGCGCACGGCACAGCATCAGCGTGGCCAGACCCACCGGGCCCAGGCCCACCACCAGCACCGCGTCGTTGCCGGAAACGCCCACTTTTTCAATCGCCTCGTACACCGTGCCGAAGCCGCAGGCCACCTGCGCGCCGTCACAGTAGGTCAGTTCGTCCGGAAGGAGAACCAGGTCGCGCTCGTCGCACAGCATGTAGGGCGCCATGCCGCCGTTACGCTGCC
>JAEVZE010000171.1 GCA_023392395.1 Bacillota bacterium | reverse complement strand
GATCACCATCACACCCTGCTGCGCCGTCTGCAGGATGCCAGCCACAACCGTCGGCAGGGCGCCCAGGAAGAACACCTCGAATTCGTGGTGCAGCATCCGCTTGCGGTTCGCAAAGGCGAAATAGAGGTAGTAAACCATATAGCTGTAGCACAGGGCGACCATCAGAAGGTAGTAAGGGTCCCGGTGATATGCATTGTTTGCGTCGATGGAAAACACCAACCCAGAGGACAGGCTGGCCAGCACGAATGCCAGATTGACCAGAAAGGGCAGGGAGAGCATTAGCCAATGGGCTCTTCCGAGCTGTGCCCCCCGCCGCACAGAGGTGTACAGATAAGCGATCCAGAGCGCTTCCGGCACCGGCTGAAGCGTAAAGCACAGCACTGCGGCCATCCGGACCAGGACGCCGTTTAGAAGGCCCGGGCGGCCCGATAAGAAGCCTAGCGTTGGCTCGAGGAGGATGTTCAGGAAAATGGGCAGGAACGCCCAGGAAAAGATCGCATGGTTGGGCCTACGCCTGTCGCAAACCCTGCGAAAGCCGTAAAAAACCAGCCCGAGAACGCTCAAGCTGACGGCGCAGTTCTGCACGTAATACACCAGCGATAATTCCATGCCCGTCGCACCCGCCCATGGTTTTATAGCCATGCGATCAATCGTTAATATGCGGTTTTTGCCTGCCTTGCGAAAATGCACGCGAAAACGTCAATTCCACGATAATACCTGCATTTTATCGCAAACGGACCGCAGCGTCAAGGAAAGACACAGAAAAAGGCCTCGCCGTGGTGGATCTTTATACAGATACGGCCCGGAGCGTGCAAATGCGCGCGCTCTGGGCCGTATGCCTGCAAAATAAACCTCGTCGTCCTTTAAATCGTTTCCGGCGACATGTGCGCCGGAAACGTGTTTCATTCATCAGTCCCGCAGACTGATGGATGAAACAGTACCTTAAGTCAGTGAGCCGCCCGGAAATCCCGCAGGATTTCAGGCTCACACAGATTTCTTCCTGCGCGCCCAAAAACCCCCGGGGTTTTTCAACGCTCGCCTCCGGCGCTTACACCAGCTTGTCCAGCGTCAGTCCATCCTCAGGGATGTACTTGCGCCAGTAGATCACGCTCTCCCGGATGCGCTGCAGCACGGCGCGGTTGAGGTCCGCAGTGCCGGTGAAGATCTCCAGCGTCAGGTAAAGGTCTGGCAGCAGCGGCGGCAGCCCTTCGCCCGGAACGCTGTCGTAGTGCCGCTTGATGGCGGCGAGCACCTTTTCCGGTTCGACGATGCCGCGGGCGTTGTTTTCCGCTGTAAACGCCCAGTGCGGGGAGGATTTGCCGTCCGCCTGCTGCAGGTGGATGATCGGCGAATAGCCGCCCAGCTTTTCAAGCCAATGGTACGGGTCTCCGTCCTCAATGGGCGCGAACATGTGGGGATACTCGTCCATGATGGCGTTAAGCTCGTCCAGCGGCAGCGTTTTGGACGATTCGAACAGCTTCACGGCCTTTTCCGGCCCCAGCCAAAGTTCCGGCAGCGCCTCGCCCACCCTGAACCGCTCGTGCAGCTCTACGAGCTTCTCATTGGTGGGCCGGACGAACTTGCGCTGGCCGTTCATGTGCCCGACGTCCACCGTCAGGTAGAACGGCGCGCCCCCGATGCGGTACACCTCGCGCAGCAACTTCTCCGCGCCCGCCACCGTCCAGGGGATCTGGTGGGGCGTGTACATCTGCTCCACACCCAATACGCCCAGGTTCTCGTCCCGGCCGTAGGCGGCAAGCTCCGCCAGGTTCTCGTACAGCGTGCGCTCAAACTCGGCATATCGCTTTGGGTCCTGCAGCACCGAATCGGTGAACGCGTGGCAGAAGAAGCCCAGCCCGGCGCCCACCGAGCCAGCGGTCTTCGCCATGGGCTTGAGCCAGTTGTTCAGAAACCTGTCCCGGATGATGGGATGGGTGTGCGAGAGCCCCAGCGTGGCATAGGTGCCGTGACCGGAGTACAGGTTGGCCACGACTACGCCGTGTTTGGCCATCGCCTTTTTGACTTCGCCCGCCCACCAGGAAAGGTACTCGGTGCCCATGTACATCGGGTCGCACTCGTTGTCCGCGCTGGCCTCCACATAGGTCAGGCCTAGATCGCGGATGACCTGAGCCCACTCGGACGGGTCGGTGTAGCGTTTGGAGGCGAAACAGTTGTCGATCGCAAGATAGATCTTCGGGTAGCGCATGCTGCTCAATCCTTTCCATGCAACGGTAACGCGATTGTTCTGGTGTCATCATACACTCGTTGGGTGCGCGCTGTCAATGTAGAAAGCGGTTTACGCTTGCATCGCGGGCGCGGGGATGGTATCATGGCGCGGGAAGGGGGCGGCGGCATGGAGGATGGCCTCTTGGAGAAGCTGGAGCGTTACGCGGCCCGGGGCGTGCACGCGATGCACATGCCCGGCCACAAGCGCGCTTCCGGCGCTGCGCATTATCTGGGCGCGCTGGGCGCAGCGCTCGACATCACCGAGATCGACGGCTTCGACAATCTGCACGACCCTTCCGGCATCCTGAAAGACGCGATGGCCCGGGCCGCGGCGCTCTGGGGCAGCGAGCGCGCGTTCTTCCTGGTGAACGGCTCCACCTGTGGCATCTTGGCAGGCGTCCGCGCCGCGACGAAGCCCGGCGACCGGGTGATCGTCGCCAGAAACAGTCACCAATCGGTGTACCACGCGCTGGAACTGATGGAGCTGGACGCAACCTACATCCTGCCGGAATACGACCGGGCGCTTGGCGTCTTCGGCTCGGTCACGCCGGAAGCGGTGGAGAAGGCGCTTTCAAAATGCCCGGACGCAAAGCTGGTGTTGGTGACCAGCCCCACCTATGAAGGCGCGGTCTCGGACATCAAGCCCATCCGTCGCATTACGCGCGCGCGCGGCGTACCGCTGATGGTGGACGAAGCCCACGGCGCGCACTTGGGCTTCTCCCCCCATTTCCCCGGCGGCGCGGTGGCGTCAGGCGCGGACATCGTCATCCAGAGCCTGCACAAGACGCTGCCCAGCCTGACGCAAACCGCCATCGCTCATGTGGGCGGATTGATCGACCCGGCGCGCTTCCAGGCACAGCTGGACATTTTTGAAACCTCCAGCCCCTCGTATCTTCTGATGGCCTCCATCGACGGCTGCATACAACTGATCGCGCGCAAAAAGGGACGTTTGTTCGATTCCTGGACTGCAAGACTAAACGCGTTCGACCAAGC
>JAEVZE010000157.1 GCA_023392395.1 Bacillota bacterium | reverse complement strand
CCTCTACAGCGCCGAGACGGAGGTGTACCCGCTGGCCGCCCGCTTCATCCTGGCCAGCGCCTGCGTCATGCCGATCAACGCCATCACCCACTGCTGCTACTTTACGCTGCGCTCCGGCGGTTCCACCATCGTCACGTTCTTCTTTGACTGCGTGTTCACCTGGGCCGTCAACATCCCCTTCGCGTACTATCTGGTGCACTTTACTGGCATGGACATCATGATGTTGTACCCGGTGTGCCAGGCCATCGAGCTCATCAAATGCGCCATCGGGCTGTTCCTGGTGAGGCGCGGCGTGTGGATCCGTAACATCGTCTCCCAGCCTCAGCCGGAGGCCATCCCCGAGGAGGCGTAGCCCGAATCGGGACATCCAAAAACGATCGCGCCTTTTGCGGCTGCCCGCAAAAGGCGCTCTTTTATGCCAATGGGAAACATGGTTTTGTCCAAAGTAGCGAGAGGGGTTATGCCCCCAGTTCGCCTTCGGCCTCGGGCCTGAGCGGCCAGATGATCCGGCGGGGGCATCTCTCCGCGCACGCCATGCACCCCACGCACTTTTCGTAATCGATGATGGGCAGGTCGTTCGCCATTTTGATCGCGCCGTACTCGCAGGCCTTTTCGCACAGCCCGCAGCCGATGCAGCCCACCCGGCAGTTGTCGGTCACCAGCCGCCCCTTCAGCACGTTGACGCAGTCGACGCGCACCGGACTGTCCGCGGGGTCCAGCCGGATGATGTGGCGCGGACATTCGGCCACGCACTTGCCACAGGTGATGCACTTTTCGTGGTCGATGGTGGACAGCGCGTCCACGATTTGGATCGCGCCCACCGGGCAGACACGCTTGCAGTTTCCAAACCCCAGGCAGCTGAACGGGCAACTCTTGACGCCGTCATCGAGAGCGTTCACGGCGCGGCAGTCCTGAAGGCCCTGATAGCGGAACTTGAGCGGCGCGTTCTCCCGGGTGCCGCGGCAGTGCACATGGGCGACCAGCGGCTTTGCGTCCCCGGCGTCTACGCCCATGATCTGCGCAATCTGCCTGGTCTTTTCCGGGGTGTTGACCGAGCATGCGCGCGCCGGCGCGCCCTCCAGCACGATCGCGCCCGCCAGACCGTCGCAGCCCGGGTATCCGCATCCGCCGCAGTTGGCGCCGGGCAGCAGCTGCCGAACCTGATCGATCCTAGGGTCGCGCTCCACCGAAAAGAATCGCCCGGCCACCGCCAACGCGAGGCCCATGACCAGGCCGATCGCGGCGATGACGGCCGCGCTGATCCAGATGATCGCCATGATACCCTCCTATCCGCCCAGCCCGGCAAACCCCAGAAACGCGATGGCCATCAGCCCCGCCGCCACCAGCGTGATCGGGAAGCCGCGCATGCACTCCGGAATTGACGCGTTCTCCAGTTTCTCGCGGATGCCTGCCATCAGCACGATCGCGATGGTAAAGCCCGCGCCGCCGAACGCGCCGCTGACCACGCTCTCGAGGAGATCGTAGGAATTTTCAATGTTGAGGATCGCCACGCCCAGCACCGCGCAATTGGTGGTGATCAGCGGCAAATACACGCCCAGCGCCCGGTACAGCGCTGGGTTGATCTTTTTAAGCACCATCTCGACGAACTGCACCAGCGCCGCGATCACCAGGATGAACGCGATGGTCTGCAAAAATCCGATCCCGAGCGGGTCCAGCAGCCACTTCTGCACCATCCAGGTCAGCGCGGAGGCCATGGCCATCACGAAGGACACCGCCATGCCCATGCCGACCGCCGACTGGATTTTCTGCGACACGCCCAGAAACGGGCAGATGCCCAGAAACCGGACCAGCACGAAGTTATTGACCAGCGCCGCAGTGATCGCTATGAGGACAAGACGCACAATGTAGTCCATCGCTTCCGGCTCCCTTCTTCTTTTTTGCGGAGAAGTAGTCGATGCCGCCGAGCATCAGCCCCAGCGCGATGAAGCCGCCGGGGGCCATCAGCGCCATCATGACCGGCTCGTAACCGCCTCCAAACACCGGCATGCCAAAAACCGTGCCCGCGCCGATCGCCTCGCGGATGGCCGCGAACACCGTGATCGCCAGCGTAAAGCCCAACCCCATGCCCAGGCCGTCCATGGCGCTCATGAAGGGCCCATGGCCGCTGGCAAAGGCCTCCGCCCGGGCCAGAATGATGCAGTTGACCACGATCAGCGGGATGTACAGCCCCAGCGCCTGATCCAATGCCGGCACAAACGCCTTGAGCAGCAGCTGCACGATCGTGGTGAACGAAGCGATGATCACCACGTAGGCCGGGATTCGCACCTCGCTGGGGATGAAGTTGCGAAGCAGCGACACAAACACGTTGGAGCAGGTGAGAACCACCGTCGCGGCCAAACCCATACCGATGCCGTTGATCGCCGCGGTGCTCACCGCCAGCGTCGGGCACATGCCCAGCAGAAGCCGGAACGTGGGGTTCTCCTTCCATAGGCCGTTCAGGAGCACCATCAGTGCCTTCAATGCGCCGCACCTCCTCTTGAAACTAATGGAGAATATTCATGCTTCCAAAACAGGGAGAGATTGTAGATAGCAGGGCAAGGAGCCGGAGCGAGGCGTAGCAGCGCTACGTTAAGCGAAAGGCGACACGGCGGCGCGCGATTCAAATCCATTTGAATCGCGCGGTCGCGAAGCGACTTGGTTTCCCTCAAGGAAACCAACCTCTCCTGCGCGAAAAGATCCCCTGTGACGAAGCATTATTATTTGGAATTAGTATGAGAGCGCGAACGCCCTCGCTTCGTTGACCGCGTCCGTCACCGCCCGGGAAGTGATCGTCGCGCCGGTCAGCGCGTCCACCTGGTTGCCCGCGGCACCGCTCTTAACCAGCCCGATCTCGCCGCTTTTGCCGACATACTGGCCCGTGAACTCCGGCTTTTCGGCGTTCTTGCCCAGGCCGACCGTCTCCTGATTTTCGCCCACCATCACGCCGGTGATCGTGCCGCCCGGATCGATGCCCACCGTCACCAGGAACTGCCCACCGTAGCCGGTCGCCATGACTTCGACGACGCGGCCGCCCGCATCCGTCACGTAAACCCCGCGCACGTTGCCCGTCAGCACCGCGCCCTCGTCGGGCAGCGCGACGCCCTCGATCACCTGACTCCGCGCGCCCGCAGAGGCGATCGCCTGCTGCCGCGCGATGGGTTCCTTGGTGACGTAGTAGGTCGCGCCCAGCGCCAATCCCGCCGCCAGCGCGATCAAAAACAGCCTTCCGCCCAGCCGGATCGCCTCACGCACGCCGCCTCACCTCCCCGAAGGATCGCGCGCGCACGCCTCGCTCGATCAGCGGCACGCACAGGTTCATGATCAGAATGGAGAAGCTGACGCCCTCCGGATACCCGCCGAAGAGCCGGATAACCACCGTCAAAAAACCGCAGCCCAGCGCGTAGATCCACTGCCCCGCCGCGGTGACGGGGGACGTGGTGTAGTCCGTCGCCATAAAGATCGCGCCCAGCATCAGCCCGCCCGAGAGCGCGTGGGCCGCGCCGTTGACCAGCGGCGGATAGTAGGTCTCCCCCGCCGCCCTGCCCAAAAGCGCGGTCCCGGCAAACACCGTCAGGATGTAGGCCAGCGGGATGCGGGGCGAAATCACGCCGAAGGCCATCAGCCATACAAACCCGATGAGAAGCGCCAGCGCGCTCCCCTCGCCGATGCACCCGCCCGAGTCCCCGAACAACAATCGCAGCAGATCCGGCCCCGCGCCGCCCGGCAGTTGAAGCGCCGCGCCGCCCTGTTTGAGAAGCGCCAGCGGCGTCGCGGCTGAAATCGCGTCGGCGGCGTCCGCCGTCAGCGAGTTGAGCGGCGCGACCCAACTGGTCATCCTCACTGGGAAGCTGACCATCAAAAACGCGCGGGCGGCCAGCGCCGGGTTGACAAAGTTGTTGCCCAGCCCGCCAAACAGCGCCTTGACCAGGCCTATGGCAAACACCGCGCCCAGCGCGCACAGCCACCAGGGCGCCGTTGAGGGCAGATTCATGCCCAAAAGCAGCCCCGTGACCGCGGCGGACAAATCCCGCACGGTGCTTTCCCGCTTCATCAGCCGGTTCAGCGCCCACTCGGTCAGGACGGCGAACGCGGTCGTGAGAACGAGCACGATCAGCGCCCGGAAGCCGAACCGGTAGACGCCCACCGTGCAGGCGGGGATCAGCGCGATCAGTACGTGTCGCATGATCGCTCGGGTGTCCTGCGGCGCGCGCAGATGGGGAGACGGGGAGACGTTCAAATTCATCCAGCTGTCCTCCTCCCGGCTGCTTATGCCAAGGAAAAATATAAATTATTCCAAAGGAACGAGAGGTTTTCAATGCGGGGCAAGGAGCCGGAGCGAGCTTGTAGCAGCGCTACGCTGAGCGGAAGGCGACACAGCCCCGCGCGAAAAGATCCGGTTCGACGAGAATGAATATTTGGGATTGGTATTAAACCTTGCCTGCCGCGCTGCCGCGCACCAACGCCTTGGCCAGGCGCATGTTCTGCACCAGGTGTCGCCTCGCGGGGCAGATGTAGCCGCAGGCGCCGCATTCGATGCATTGCTGCGCGTAAAACCTGGCCGCGCGGCCTGCGTCGCGCGAAAGGATGGCGTCCTCGATGGCATAGGGCTGCAGGTTCATGGGGCACACGCGGTGACAGCGCCCGCAGCGCATACAGGCGCCCGGCTCCGGAAGGCGCGCCTCATCGCCCGAAAGCGCCAGGATGCCCGACGTGCCCGCGATTACCGGCACCTCGTCTGTATACAGCGCGACGCCCATCATCGGCCCGCCGGAGACGATCTTCTCCGGCCCGCCCGATGCGTACCCACCGCAAAAATCCACGCAAGCCTTGAAGCTCGTTCCGATGCGCACCAGAAGGTTTCCCGGTTTCATGACCGCGCCGCCCGCCACGGTGACCACCCGGTCGATCAGCGGTCGGCCGAGAACCACGGCCTGATATAGCGCCGCGAGCGTTCCCACGTTGAACACGGCGCAGCCCGCATCCGAGGGCAGCGCGCCCGGCGCTACCTTCCGGCCGGTCAGCGCGTAGATCAACTGCTTCTCGCCGCCCTGCGGATACCGGACGGGCAGCGGGACGATGTCCGCCTTCGTACCTTTCGCGGCCTGAACCATCGCCTGGATGGCCTCGGGCTTGTTCTCCTCGATGCCAACCAGCGCACGTTTTGCCCCCAGCGCCCGCATCGCAAAATCGATCCCGCCGATCACCTCGTCCGCGCGCTCGCGCATCAGGCGGTCGTCGGCAGTCAGCACTGGCTCGCACTCCGCGCCGTTGGCGATCAGCGTGTCGATCGCCTTCCCCGCGGGCGGGCTCAGCTTCACGTGTGCGGGGAACGTCGCTCCGCCCATCCCCACCACGCCCTTTTCGCGGGCGATGCGGGTGATCTCCGCCCCGCTCAGCGCTCCGGGATCGGCCTGAGGCGCGCAGGATTCGTCCCACGCGTCCCGGTGGTCGTTCTCCAAGACCACCGAGAGCACCAGCCGCCGACCGGTCGGTTGGGGCCGGGGCTCCACCTGGAGCACCCTCCCGGAGACGCTGGCGTGAACCGGCGCGCTGATGAACGCATCGCTGTCCCCGATTTTCTGGCCCAGATAAACAAAATCGCCCCGCTTGACAAGCGGGGTGAGCTGTGCGCCAGAAACCCGGAGCATGGAAATGACCACGCGATCGGGGGCAGGCATAATTTGAATAGGGTTGTCGCCGGACGCTTTCAGGCTGGGCGGATGCGCTCCGCCGGGAAACTGATAGGCTTTCATCAATGTTCCCTTTCTCATGAAGGTCCTCTATGTCCATATCGGCCGGTTCCGGCGCGCCCAAAGTGGTGCGCCGCATGACATGGAAAGATCATGGATGCGAAAGGAGCGTATTTATTATACCATGTCTCGGTCGTTCCCGCAAGGCACGCCGTTCCCCCTTGTTAAGAGTATATTTACGGTGGTGAAACAATAGAATCGTATGCTATAATCAAAAAAACCGCAGGGGGTGTCATCATGCTCACCGCGCTCATTCTTTTTTTGGCGACCTACGCAGCGCTCCTCGTCTTTTCAAAATTTCGGGCCCACATCGCGCTTTCTTCCGCGGCGCTGTTCGTGCTGTTGGGCATTCTGCCGGTTGGAAAGGTGTTTTCAGCGGTGGACTGGAACGTGATTATGATGATCGCGGGCACGATGGGCATCGTCTTCTTGTTCATCGAATCCAAGATGCCCTCGCTTCTTGCGGACCTGATCATTCAGAAGATGCCCAGCGTCAAGTGGGTGATCATCGCGCTGGCGTTGTTTGCGGGCATCATCTCGGCGTTCGTGGACAACGTGGCGACGGTGCTCATGGTCGCGCCGGTGGCGCTGGTGGTGGCGAAAAAGCTGAACATTTCACCGGTTCCTTCCATCATCGCCATCGCGATATCGTCCAACCTGCAGGGTGCGGCCACGCTGGTGGGCGATACCACATCGATCCTGCTGGGCGGCTACGCAGGCATGGATTTTCTGGACTTCTTCGTCTACAAGGGGCACGCCGGGCTCTTCTGGGTGGTGCAGGCGGGCGCGATCCTCTCCGCCATCACGCTGCTGATCGTCTTCCGCAAGTACGGACAGAGGGTGAATCTGCAGGATCGCACCGTGGTGACGGACTTCTTCCCCACATGGCTGCTCTCGGGCACGGTCATCCTGCTGATCCTGGCGTCCTTCATCCCGGAAAAGCCGCGCATCACCAATGGGCTGATCTGCACGGGGCTGATGGTCATCGGGGTGGTCCGGGAATCCCTCCGGTGCGGGAAGTTCAAGGCCACCTGTACCCAGACGCTCAAGGAGATCGACTGGTACACGCTGCTGCTGCTCTCCGGGCTCTTCGTCGTCATCGCCGGCATCACGGAGGCGGGCGTCGTAGACGAGATCAGTAAGCTCTTCGTGCGCATCAGCGGCGGCAACCTGTTTGCGATCTACTCGCTGCTCGTGTGGGCGTCGGTCATTTTCTCCGCGTTCATCGACAACATTCCCTACGTGGCCACCATGCTGCCGGTAACCGCGGGCATCGCCAAGCTCATGGGCGTGGACCCGACGATCCTGTACTTTGGCCTATTGTGCGGCGCGACGCTGGGCGGAAATCTGACGCCCATCGGCGCTTCTGCCAACATCACCGCGCTGGGCATCCTGCGTAAGAACGGCTTCGAGGCCAGCACATGGGACTTCATGAAGATCAGCATCCCCTTCACGCTGACGGCCGTCGTATCCGGGTACCTGCTGGTGTGGCTCATCTGGATGTGAGAGAAGCGTTATAGGCTAAGGAACGTTGGGCCGGGCGATGATTAACCGCCCGGCTCTCGCTGTTTTAACGAGGCATCGACTCCTGCGTAAGTTGCGGCGATATCCAGTGGCAAGGCGTCCTCTTGACCGGCACAGGCTCTTTTGATTGGATCGGTTTTGCGATATAATAGAGTTCGCAAGAAAGGCGGCGATTCCGATGGAACAGGCGAGAGCGGGGAGCCCTGCGGTCATTCTTCGCTGCGCATCGATCATGGTGCTTCTGATTGTCGCCGCTACGGGCGTCGGCCTGATGTTCCGTTCCATTGATTTCCATGAGACGAACGTCGTCATCGTGTATATTCTGTCGGTGTTGCTGACCGCGCGATTCACGCAAGGGTATGTGTATGGCATTCTGGCCTCCGTTGCCGCGACTTTGACGTTCAATTTCGTCTTTACAGAGCCGTATTTCACGTTGTCCGTCAACGATCCGTCCTATTTCGTCACTTTTGCGGTCATGACCATAACCGCCATTGTCACCTCCGCCTTGACGTCAAAAGAAAAGCAGAGCACGCTTGAAGCGATGGAAAAAGAGGCGGAGACGAGTGCGCTGTACCATCTCACCAACCAGTTGACAGATGCGGCGGATATAAATGCGATAGCCGGCGTTGCGGCTAGTGCGATCAGCGAGGTGTTTGGCTGCAAGGCTTTGGTTTTTTGTTATGATGAAAATGAAAAGCCGCAGCGCAGAGTTGAGCCGCAAAGGGACGGTAAAACTCTGATCTGGTGCAAGACGGATGGCGCTCCATGTGCGAATATGGAAAGCCCGAACGCGCCCCAAGAAACCGGAGGCTGGTATCACGAATGGCCGATCCACGGACGGGATGCGCTGCTGGGTGCGGTGCGCATTCCGAACGAGACCAACCTGAGCGAATCTCAGGCCCGGATTCTTCGCTCCATCATCGAAAGCACGGCACTGGCGATGGACCGGTTCCACAGCGCTCAGGCACGAATCCGGTCGACCGAGGAAGCCGCGAAAGAGCGATACCGGGGGAACTTGCTGCGCGCGATCTCGCACGATCTGCGAACACCATTATCGGGCATCATGGGGACGGCAGAAATGCTGAAGAGCATGACGGAGCCAAACGATCCCCGGCGAGCGCTGGCGGAGGACATTTTCAGAGAGTCGGATTGGCTGCATTCGCTGGTTGCGAACATTTTGAGCCTTACACGTCTCCGGGATGGTTCTCTGCCACTCAACAAGCTGATGGAACCGGTCGAAGAGGTGGTTGGCGGAGCGGTCAACCGCGTGATGCGGCAGTCCGGTCGTGAAATCGCCGTGGACGCCCCCGACGAAGTACTGTTCATTCCGATGGATGCGGGGCTGATCGAGCAGGTGCTCGTCAATCTCCTGGACAATGCGGTCAAGCATACGCTTCCCGAGGAGGAGATTCAGGTTTCTGTCCGCATGGACAATGAGAGCCGTGCGGCGGTGTTCTCCGTGATGGATCGCGGCGCGGGAATTCGGGAGGAGGATCTCCCGCACATCTT
>JAEVZE010000453.1 GCA_023392395.1 Bacillota bacterium | reverse complement strand
GGGGGGGGGGGCGCCGCCCCCCCCCCCCCCCGCGTTTCTTCCTCCGTCCTTCTACCGCTCCATCAGGCTGAGCGCGGCCTTGGCGCAGCAGTCGAGGAGCGTGCGGGCGGCGGGCTCGGTCTCTTCGCGGATGCCCACGTACAGCTTGACCTTGGGCTCGGTGCCGGAGGGGCGGATGGCGGTCCAGGCGCTGCCCTCCAGTTCGTAGTACAGGGCGTTGCTGGTGGGGAAGTCGATGTGTTCGGCTGTGCCGTTCGCGGTGCGGGTCCCGTTCAGGTAATCCCGGACTGCCAGCACCTTGAGGCCAGCGACCTCCGTGGGGGGATTCTCGCGCAGCGAGCGCATGATCTCCGCGATCTTCGCCTGCCCGTCCTTGCCGGTCAGCGTGTGGGACATGGTCTTCTCCAGATACCAGCCATACTTCTTGTAAAGATTCATCAGCGCGTCGTACAGCGTCATACCCCGCTTCTTGTAGAAGGCGGCGGTTTCGGCGATCAGCATGCAGGCGTTGACGCCGTCCTTGTCGCGCACCTGGGTGCCCGACAGGTAGCCGAAGCTCTCCTCAAAGCCGAACAGGAAGGTGTGCGCGGCGGTATCCTCAAACCACTGGATCTTCTCGGCGATGTACTTAAAGCCCGTGGGCACGTCGAATACCTTGGCTCCGTAGGCGACAGCAATGGCCCGGGTCATCTCCGTGGATACGAAGGACTGCACGGTCGCGGCGTTCTTCGGCAGCTCGCCCCGCTCTGCCTTCTGGGACAATACGTAGTCCAGCAGCAGACAGCCGATCTGGTTGCCCGACAGAATGTGCACTTTGCCTGCCTCGTCCAGCACCGCGATGCCCACGCGGTCGCAGTCCGGATCGGTACCGAACACCGCGTCGGCGTTCAGCTGCTCGCGCAATTTCAGCGCCAGCGTGAAGGCGGCGGGGTCCTCCGGGTTGGGCTGGGCGACGGTGGAGAAGGCCGGGTCCGGCATTTCCTGCTCGGGCACCACGAACACCTGGGAGAATCCCAGCTCGCGCAGCATCCGCCGGACCGGCACGTTGCCGGAGCCATGCAGCGGCGTGTAGACGATTTTAAGCGTCGGTCCCATCTCCCGGGCCAATTCGGGATTGACGCACAGGCCTTTGACCATTTTGATGTAGTCGTCGTCCAGCGAGGAGGGGATCGTGACCAACAGGCCCTTTTCGCGGGCTTCGGCCTCGTCCATCGGCGGGCACTCGGCGAAGTCCGTCTGGCCGATCAGTTCCTGAATGACCTCGGCGCGCTCGGGCGCGATCTGGCCGCCGTCCTCCCAATAGACCTTGTAGCCGTTGTAGGCGGGCGGGTTATGGCTGGCGGTAATCACCACGCCCGCGATGGCGTGAAGATGCCGGACCGCAAACGACAATACCGGCACCGGCCGGAGGGCGTCAAACAGCATCGCCTTGACGCCCGAGGCCGCCAGCACCAGCGCCGTTTCCAGCGCGAATTCCGGCGAGAACCTCCGGGAGTCGTAGGCGATGGCCACGCCGCGCTCGGCGCCGCCTGGCGTGGACAGGATGACCTTGGCCAGCGCGCGGGTCGCCCGGCGCACGTTCCAGCCGTTCATGCGGTTGAGCCCAGCGCCCAGCACGCCGCGCATGCCCGCGGTGCCAAAGGACAGCTGCGTGTAAAAGCGGTCTTCGATCTCCTTGGGATCACCGGCGATCGCCGTTAGCTCCGCGCGCTCGTCCGGGCTCACAAAGCCCAGCCAGCGCCGGTATTCAGCCATGTAATCCATCGGCTTCCCTCCTTCAGCACGCGATCAGCTGCTGCTGCAGCCGGGCCAGGTGCACCTTTTCCTGCGCGATGACCGAACCGAACGCGCTCTTCGCGCCCTCGTCCCCCGTCAGGTCGCGCAATTCGGAATAGAACAGGATCGAGTTCTTCTCGGAATCAATGGCGGTGGTTAGGATGGCGGGCAGGCTGTCAAAGCCGCCCCGCCGACCCACTTCCATCAGGCCCCCCGGAAACACGATGTCCGCCGCGATTGCCGACAGGTAGGCGCTCGTCTCACCCGCGTAGCATACGGCAGCCTCCGCGTAGCGGCCCGCGCACTGGTCCTCCATCAGCTTTGAAAAATCGCGCTGATGGCCTTCTTCCTCGGCCGCCAGTTCTTCCAACATCGCCACGATGCTCTCGGACTTGGTCAGCCGGGCCGCGCGGTGGTAGAATTCGACGCCGCGCCGCTCCATTTCCACCGCAATGCGCAGCCCTTCCAGATCGCTGAATGCATGGCTCTCCATCGGGCAACCCCCCTCGTATCGCGCGCGGTTTTTCCACATTTTCCACAGCGTTCGACGAAGAAACTGTGGATAACTCGGCGGAAATCGCGCAAATTCGGCCCTTTTGTCGAAGCCCGGCGCGGGCCGGGCTGTGGATAACTTGATCGTATGCGCTTGAAAGCGGCTGTTGACAAAGCCTTTGCCGAGCCCCTTTGGGTTTTCAGCGCATTGCTTCCCCGCCCCCGTAAAAAGCGGGGGCGGGGAAGCATCGGTTATTTCGCTTTCTGATCCAGGAACGCGTTCAGATCGGTGACCAGCTGGTCGACGTCCACGCCGTGCACCATGCCGGCCTGCTCAATGCTCTCGGCGGTGGCGTGGGGGCAGCCCAGGCAGTGCATGCCGTACTGCATGAAGATCGGGGCGGTGTTGCGGTCGAGGCGAAGCACTTCGCCGATGGACATCTGCTTGGTAATCATGGGGATTCCTCCTGTGGGTTAAAATTGGATTTCCATGCCGTCGTGGGCTACGAGAAAGCCTTCGGCAGCCTTCATGAGCTGCGCGTGGCTGACATGGCTGTTGTGGGAGACGTGGCTGAGCGCGAAGAACGCGTCCGGCCGGGCCGCGTCCAATTGCACGAGCCTACCCTGCATGCGGCGGCAGTTGGGAAGGCCCATGTGGTGGTCGCCGGTGTCGCTTAATCCGCTGGTGCAGTCCATCGACACGAAGTCAAGCGCCATCCCGGACAAAAACTCCAGCGTCTCGGGCAGGAATTCGCCGGTGTCGTGGGCATAGAGCAGTTTCTTTCCATCCCGCTCCACCACGTAGTTGAGTGCCTCCTCGCTGGGCTTGTGGTTGGCACGCACCGCGGTGATGGTGTAATCGCCCAAGCTCAGCGGTTCGAAGGGCACCGCGCGGCGGAAGAAGAGTCGCCCGCCGCCTTCCGGCTCATGTTTTTTGACGAGCTCGGAAGCGAGCAGTTCCCCGCACTTTTCGTTTCCGACGATGGGCAGCGGGGGCGCGCCGTCCAGGCTGGCGTAGTGGGGGAGCCTTGGCATCAGGTCCCACACGGCGTAATGGTCGGTGTGGGTGTGGGTGATCAATACGCCGATGAGCGCCGCATAGTCCAAGCCATCCCTCAGCATCTGCCAGTAGGCGTCGGGCGGGAAGTCCAGTTTGACCACGCCGTCTACCAGCGCGCCGGAGCGGCTGCGGATTTCCTGCCCGCCCGTAGAACGCGCCTCGCGGCAGGTATTGCAGGGGCAGAACAGCGCCGGGATGCCCTCGTAAGCGCCGGTGCCCTGATAGCGGATCACCATACGGCCACCGCCCGTTCGGCACCCAGAGATATATACCCCGCGCGGGGCGCTTCACGCATCGCGATTGGGTGCGCTACGGCCCCGTCTGACGGTCTGTGCAATTCACATTCCTCCGGTAGCGTTGATCTCCGACGACGCATTCAAACCTTAAGCATCGTGCGCCGCCGCTTATTGGGGGCCCGGGGGCCGCTGCCCCCTATTGATTGACGGCAACCGGAGGGCGCAGGCTGCATTCCTCTTTGCGCGCGAGTCCGGCCGTGAGGCTTTGGTTTCACAGGACTCTCGCCTCCATCAAAGACGCCTCGGCGGATTTGATGGATCGTTAGATCACAACGCCCTTTTTCAGGATGATGTTGGCGTACAGCGCGCGCTCGCCTGTGGCCACACAGCAGTAGGCCTTGCGCGCCCGGTCGTAGAACGCGAAGCGCTCGACTTCCTCGATTTTGACTTCGCCTTCATACTTGTTGATGATGCGCTTGTAGTCCTCCCAGATGACCGGCACGGTGTCGTCGCCAGGCACCACCTGCATCAGCGCCACCGGGCGCTCGACGAAGGTGTCCAGCGGGAACAGCTGCATGATCGCGTCCAGGATTGCGGGTACGCCATGGCCGTCCAGACGGATCAGCCGCTGCGCCATCGACGCGGCGGGGAAGTTGCCGTCGCCGATCACCAGTTCGTCGCCGTGGCCCATTTCCATCAGGATTTTGAGGAGTTCCGGGGAGAGAATCGGCGAAATGCCCTTGAGCATATCAATACACGCCCTTCCATCGATTTTCCTGTCATATTATAGCATGGCTGTGTACTTGGGGCAATGGAAATCTGCTTCGCGTCTTTCCATTGCATTGGGGGAAGGCGCAAACCCTGCAAGCCCAAGGGCTTGCGGTCGGGCTTGCGCGGAAAAAAAGGAATAGGCAACCTGCGGCCGCGCATGTCGCCCTCCGGTTGCCTTGATTCCATCGGTGGCTGCGGCCCCCGAACCCCCATGAGCGAGGCACGCAGCAACACATATTTTCATCCATTCTCTTTGGGCGGGGTCAAGGGGGATCATCTCCCTTGCGGGGGTCCGGGGGCGGAGCCCCCGGCGTCTCCTGACGTTGCTCGCCTCTCCCGGCTCAATCCAGCTGACCGGTGGGTGGAGCAGACTCGGGCGAGTGCGAATTCCTCTTGCCCATCCAGCGCTTGACGTCGCTGACCAGCTGCGGGGCCAGTTCGATGATGCGGTCGAGCGGCGCGTAAGGCTGCACGGGCAACAGCCGCACCTGCTCGCTCGACACCACCAGAAAGCCCACCGGCGATACCGAAACGCCCGCGCCCGCGCCGCCGGCGAACGGCAGGCTCTCCTGCTGCTGAGCGCCTTGGCTGTTCTTATCATTCTGCCCATTCTGGCCGTTTCCGTTCCCGCCCTGCGGTGCGGACGGCTTCTTGCCTGGCTGCTCGTATTCGCCTCCGCCGGCGACGAACCCAAAGCTGACCCTGGAGATGGGGATGATCGTCGTGCCATCGCCGGCGGTGACTGGCTCGCCGATGACGGTGTTGACGTCCACCATGTCACGGATGTTCTCCATGGTGGCGCTCATAATGCTCTCGATCGCATGCTTTTCCATGCACTGATCCTCCCGGAAATTTCTTCTTGCGCCCAAACGAACGCGACGCCTATAATATGTCCTGGTTTTACCGACACCATCCCGGAAAAGCGCGCGCGGAGCGGCCCAGTGGAAAAATCCGGCGCGACGCGCACGTGGTTCAGCGTCAGCGCCACCAGCGCGCCGGACAGGAGCGCGGTCAGCGCGGCGTCGCCTGCGCACAGCGAAGCTTCGCCCTGAAAATGCGTGTGCCGCAGCATATACAGGATCGCGCGCAGCGCTGTTTTGCGGGGTATGTCAGGTATGCGAGCTTTACCTCGGTGCTTTTTGGGCGCGTGAAGCCGTTTCGGACGCAAGAAAACGCCGACGCCCACCTGCAGCGGCTGGTCGCGTGCGGTATCGACGTCCACGGCCAGTGTCAGCGGCAGGTTGGCCGCGTAAAACATCATCAAAAACGCTGTCCATACATACACAACCATGGTCGTATCGTGCGCGCATGATCGGTAAAATATGCATTTTTTCTGTCGCGTTGAAAATATGCCATGCGCCTTTTCAAAGCATGGGAGGAGATCTGCGCGGGCCAGAAATTCTCTGAAATTTCCGGGCGGCCCGCTGACGGCAGGGGTTGTTTCATCCACCAGTCGCCGGACTGGTGGATAAAACACGTTCCCGGCGCGCACGTCGCCGGGAACGATTGAAAAAGAGCGAAGGGGGATGAAGTCTGCGCGAAGCTGGTTTTCCCTGCTAGATTGTCAATTCCACCGGACAGTGGTCGGAACCGAAGACGTTCGGGTGGATGGCCGCGCCCTGAATCTTGTCCTGAAGCTTTCGGGAGACCACGAAGTAGTCGATGCGCCAGCCAACGTTTTTGTCCCGGGCATTTCCAAAGTAGCTCCACCAGGAGTAGGCGTCCTTCCTGTCCGGGTACAGATGGCGGAAGCTGTCCACAAAGCCGCTCTGGAGCAGCAGCGTGAACTTCTCGCGCTCCTCGTCGGTAAAGCCCGCGTTGCCGCGGTTGGCCTTGGCGTTTTTGATGTCGATCTCCTGGTGTGCGACGTTGAGATCGCCGCACATCACGACTGGCTTCACGTCGTCCAGCGCGCGCAGGTAGTTCCGGAAGTCGTCCTCCCACTGCATGCGGTATTCGAGCCTTGTCAGCCCGCGCTGCGCGTTGGGTGTGTAGCAGTTGACCAGCGTAAAATCGCCCATGTCCAGCGTGATCAGCCTGCCCTCATGGTCGTGGGGATCAACGCCCATGCCAAAGCGCGGCTCCCCGTGGGGCAGGCGCGTAAACACTGCCGTGCCCGAGTAGCCGGGCTTGTCGGCGCTGTGCACGATCCGGTCGTAGCCGGGGAGCTGGAGTTCAATCTGCTCCTCCTTGGCCTTGACCTCCTGCAGACAGATCACATCCGCGTCCATCTTTAGGACGCTCTCCAGAAATCCCTTGCCCGCGCAGGCGCGGATCCCGTTGACATTCCAGGAAATCAGCCGCATGGCCGACCCTCCTCACGTTTCATGTGTTTGTGAGTAGCTACCCTGCGGGAGCGTGGATGAAACAAGGCGGATGTACTACTTTACGTGGTTCTTTCGTTCCTTCAAATTCGTTTCCGGCGACTTGTGCGCCGGAGACGTGCTTTTTCTGCCAATGCGCACACCGGTAGAAGAAACAACTCCTCAAGTCAGTGAGCTGCCCGGAAAATCCGTCGAATTTCAGGCTCGCGCAGCGTTTTTTCTTATCGCGTTGAAAAGCCGCGCACCGGATTTTCAACGCCCTTTACGCGGTGGCTTTCTTGCCTTGGGCTTCCTCCCGGTAGGTGGGCACCAGCGTCTTGAGCACCTCGCGGACGGCGGCGGGGTCCTGTCTTGCGCAGGATTCCAGCGCTTCCAGCTTCCGCTCGAAAGCCTGGTCGATCTCCATCGGGCGCAGCACGTTGATCTTCTCGAAGCGGGTGTTGTCCAGCGTCTCGGCTTCCTCGGTGAGCATCAATTCCTCGTACAGCTTCTCGCCGGGGCGAAGGCCGCAGAAGGAGATCTTGACGTCCTCCTCGGGCTTCAGGCCGCTGAGGCGGATCAGGTTCTTGGCCAGGTCTGCGATCTTGACGGGCGTGCCCATGTCGAGTACGAAGATGTTGCCGCTCTCGCCGATGGAGGCCGCCTGCAGTACCAATTGTGAGGCCTCCGGGATCGTCATGAAGTAGCGGGTGATCTCCGGATGGGTGACGGTCACCGGCCCGCCGCGCGCGATCTGATGCATGAACAGCGGGATGACGCTGCCATTGGAGCCCAAGACGTTCCCGAACCGCACGGCCATGAACTTCGTCTTGGAGCGCCGGGCCATCCACTGCAGGATCATCTCGGTCACGCGCTTGGTGGCGCCCATGACGTTCGTGGGGTTGACGGCCTTGTCGGTGGACAGTGTGACCATGCGCTTCACGCCGTACTTGTCGGCGCAGCGGGCCACGTTGTAGGTGCCGAAGACGTTGTTTTTAACCGCCTCGGCGGGGCTGTCCTCCATCAGCGGCACGTGCTTGTGGGCGGCCGCGTGGAACACCACCTCGGGCTGGATCTCCTCGAACAGCTGCTCCAGCCGGTTCAGGTCGCGCACCGAGCCGATCAGAACTGTCAGCGGGAGGGCCTTGCCGTACTTGGCGTTCAGTTCGTTGGCCAGCTCGTAGGCGTTGTTTTCGTAGATGTCGAAGATCACGAGCCGCCTGGGCTCAAAGCGGGCGATCTGCCGGCATAACTCCGAGCCGATGGAACCGCCGCCGCCGGTCACCAGCACCACCCGGTCCTTGAGGTAGGCGGAGATTGCGCCCATGTCCAGGCGCACCTCCTCGCGGCACAGAAGGTCCGCGATGTTGACGTCCCGGGTCTCGCCGATCTTCTCGGTCTTGCCGGTCACGTCCCGGAGGGTGGGCACCAGCTTCAATTTGCAACTGGTCTGGGTACAGATGTCCAGAATCTGCTTGCGCTGGGCCAGCGACGCAGACGGGATCGCGATCACGATCTCGTTGATCTGATACTTTTCCACGTACCTCGGGATGTTCTCCACGCCCTTTAAGACCGGGATGCCCATGATGCGGGTATTGGCCTTGGCCGGATCGTCGTCCACGGCCACCACTGGCAGCCCCTCGCGAAAGCCGCGGGCGTTGAGTTCGCGGATCATGCTGGCGCCGGCCCAGCCCGCGCCCACCACCATCACCCGAGTGCAGCTCTCTTTTTTGAGCGCCCGGTTCTTGACGCCGATCTGGTTGACCAGCCGGACACCGAAGCGCTGCGCGCCCGCCATCAGCATGAGCAGCAGCGCCGCGATCGGGTAGACGGTCTTTGAGCCCATCAAAAACAGGTTGGGCTTTGCGAAGAGGCCCGTGACCATGCCGAAAACCATCGTCGCGGCCATCGTGAGACAGGTGCCCATCGCGATGTGCAGCGCGTCGCCCACGCTGGCGTAGCGCCACAGAGTGCGGTACATCTTGGTCACATAGAAGGAAGCGAGCCCCAGCGCCGTCATCACAGGCCAGAGATTGGAAAAGATCCGCAGCTGGTACAGCGGCACGCTGGGTTCGTAGCGCATCTGCATCGCCAGCAGCAGCGAAAGGTTGATGATCACGGCGTCAAACAGAATTTGCGCCGCGAGAAAGCCGATCGAGCGGATGCGACCGCCGGAAGAATCCTTATTCATGGACACGGCTCTCCTTAGAGGTCCGGCTTTGGCGTCGTTCAGGCCGGACATATGCGAGTATTATTATAGCACACGCGCCGCGTACAGGCAACCGCGCGGGCGGAGCGGACCGAAACCGGCCGCCCTGTTACGCTTGTCCAAAGTTTCCAATTGATGTCATGGGAAGACTGAAACAGACGCTCAGGCGCATCGTCTAATAGGCGGACATTCATAAAGGAGATGCGAAGCGATGAAAATGGCGAAGCCGGTTTCGATTCTTATGGCGCTATTCCTGTGTCTGGCCCTTTTGCCGGTGGCGCCCGCCCGGGCGGAAACGGACGCCCAGGCGCTTTTGAGCTCGATCGACCTATTGGCCCGGCAGGGCTGGGTCCTCAATTGCAGTTACCGCGTAGGCAGCGATACCTCGGGCGATGTGACCAGCGATCTGGGAGAGCCCGACGCATCCGATTATGTGGCATCGGCCAAGGGCAGGTACGCGACCTACGAACAGGCCTGCATCGTGGTAGGGTATAACAAGGGCGAACAGATCTTTGAACTGCGCTCGCTGGACGAACGGCTGAGCGCGATCACGCTCCGCGATGTGAAGGCATTTTACGGCGAGCCGGATCACACCGCCTCCGGCGGCGGTGAGCAGTACCTGAGCTACAAACTCTCCGAAAAGTTGAACATCAAGTTTGTGTTCGCCAGCACCGGCAAGAACCCCGCACTCAAGCACTACAACGTGCTGTGGCCCCAGGGCACCGTCAACATGATGGCCGACGACCCTGGTAGGACGTGGTGACGGGAAGCCCAAGATTCGCCAACGGCCCCGGCATCCTGCGATGCCGGGGCCGTTGCATTTGTGATGGTCCGTTAAGTGGGGTAGTACGTCTCTACGTAGAACCAGTTGGGTTTCAAGCGCTCGACGTCTATGTAGCCCTTGCCGCCCATCCCGCCGCCCTCCCAGCTCCAGGTGTTTTCGGAAGCGGAGACGAGCGCCCAGCCATCATCCTCGGCCGGGGTGTATTCGTCATCGGGCAAGTACCGAAGATCTATCCGGGTTTCGAAGCCGTCGAGCCTCCCTTGAAAGCCCAAACACGCCGATCCGTCAGCGTAGCGGCCGTCCAAGGTTTCCAGGGAGGGGAAATCAAATACCAGCTTCAGTGCGCCTGTGTCCGCGTCCTCCCGCTTTATG
>JAEVZE010000405.1 GCA_023392395.1 Bacillota bacterium | reverse complement strand
TCCAGAAGCTCCTGCGCGATGAGGGAAGCGCCGTCCCGCCCGCGGGACCAATTTGCTGCCATGTCCACGCCATTGAGCCGGTTTTCGGCCAACAGCACCACCTGGGACAGCGTCACAACGCCCTCGGTCACCAGGTCCACGCCCTCCAGGCGACTGATGGGTGGGATGTTCGGATCGGAGTAGTTCATGGACGGAACGAGCGGCTTGCCCAGGTGCCGGGCCGCGATTTCGGCCGTGGTGCCGCCGCACACGATGCGCGTGCCCTCCCGGGCAAAGAACAGGTTCATCATCTTCTCATCCTGATCGCGGCTGACGGGCGGGCCGATCACCAGGTTCACCGGGTGGCGGGAGCGGATGCGCACCGCCGCCACGGTGGTATCGTCGCCGGGCTGGCCCTCGTAGAGCTTGTCACACTCGTCGCAGACGATCCCGGCATAGTACTGGGCCGAGTGCTCCGGCGAATGGTTGCCTTCCAGAAACTGGATGATGTTTTCCCTGCGCCAGCCGTAGTTGAATTCGTGGCCCACGCCCGCGTAGATGGCCCCGTCACTCATGGCCACGAGCAGGTCGCCCTCCTGAACCGGAAAGCTGCTCTCCAGGATCTGCTTGCCGGAGATCTCCCGCGCGGACACGGGGTATTCGCAGTTTTTGCCGTCCCGGAGGAGCACCACGCTGGGGTTATCAAACTGGATCAGCCGGGCGTGCCGGTTGCCTTCGACCTGAATGATGGTGAAGGTGGAATAGGCGATGTCCCGCACCTTGCACACGGGCAGCGTCTTCACCATGGTCTCCACGCAGCTGTCAATCGACATGCCGCCCGATACCATGGTGGTCAGGATCTTTGCGGTCAGTGTGGACAGGATGCACGCCTTGACGCCGCTGCCAAGGCCGTCCGCAAGCGCAAGCAGCGCGCCATTTTCGTCCACCCGGTATTCGACCCGGTCACCGCACAATTGCTCCCCGGCCTTGTTCAAGGAGCTGAATCCCACTTCGGTGCAGAGGTTGTTCATGTTTTTATGCCTCCTGGGATGGCTAGGCCTTACGTCCCCGAAACGCAGCAATGCCCGGAGTGCGTAAATGCCCGGAGCGCTCACGCGCTCCGGGCGAGGCCTTATTCATTATTCCCCGTAATACGCTTTCTTGTAGATCTCGCTCAGTTCGGAGATCAGCGGGTAGCGCGGGTTGGCCGTGGTGCACTGGTCCTCAAACGCGCGCTCGGAGAGGCCGGGCAGCGCCTTCAGGAAGGCTTCCTCGTCCACGCCGCAGGCGCGGATCGACATGGGCATGTTCAGCCGCTTCATCAGTGCCTTGACCGCTTCGATCAGCGCCTCCACCTGCTGCGCCTGCGTCTCATCCTTGCCCGCAAGGCCCAACTGCCTGGCGATCTGCGCGTAGCGGTAGTCGGCCACGAACTCGCCGTACTTGGGGAAGATGGCAAACTTGGTGGGCTTTTGTGCGTTGTAGGCGATCACGTGGGGCAGCAGCACCGCGTTGGCCCGGCCGTGGGGGATGTGGAATTCGCCGCCCAGCTTGTGCGCCAGCGAGTGGTTGACGCCGAGGAAGGCGTTGGAGAACGCCATGCCCGCGATGCAGGAAGCGTTGTGCATCTTCTCCCGCGCGACTTCGTCGTTCGGGTCGTCATAGCTTCGCGGCAGGTACTTGAACACCAGCTCGATGGCCTTGATCGCAAGGCCGTTGGTGTAGTCGCTGGCCATGACCGACACATACGCCTCGATGGCGTGGGTCAGAACGTCCAGACCCGTATCCGCGACGATGGATTTGGGCATTGTGGCCACGAATTGCGGGTCGATGATCGCAACGTCCGGCGTCAGCTCGTAGTCCGCCAGCGGGTACTTGATGTTGCCGTTGGCTTTGTCGGTAATGACCGAGAAGCTGGTCACTTCCGAGCCGGTGCCCGAAGTCGTGGGGATCGCCACCAGTTGAGCCTTCTTGCCCAGGTTCGGGAAGTGGAAGGCGCGCTTGCGGATGTCGATGAACTTCAGTTTCAAGCCGTCAAAGCTGGTGTCCGGATGCTCGTAGAACAGCCACATGCCCTTGGCCGCGTCGATGGCGCTTCCGCCGCCCAGCGCGATGATCACATCCGGCTGGAAGGCGTTCATCGCACGAACGCCGCGCATGATCGTCTCCACCGAGGGATCGGGCTCCACCTCGGAGAACACCTCGTAGTGCACCTTGTCGGCGCGCTTGTCGAGGTAGTAGGTCACCTTGTCGACGTAACCCAGCTTCGCCATCATCGGGTCGGTCACGATGAACGCGCGGGTGAGGCCCGGCATGGCCTCCAGGTACTGTACGCTGCCCTTCTCAAAGTAGATCTTGGGCGGAATCTTGAACCACTGCATATTCACCCTCCGCTTGGCCAGCCGCTTTTTGTTGATCAGGTTGACCGAGGACACGTTGGCGGTGGTGGAGTTGCGGCCGAACGAGCCGCAGCCCAGCGTCAGCGACGGGGTGTTGGTGTTGTAGATGTCGCCGATCGCGCCTTGGGACGACGGGGAATTCGCGATCACGCGGCCCACCTTCATCTGCTTGGAGTACTCCAGGCACAGGTTTTCGTCGTCCGAGTGGATCACCGCGGAGTGGCCCAGGCCGCCAAGCTCCAGCATCGCTTTTGCGTACTCGAAGCCCTGCTTTTCATCCTCGCACACGAAGTAGGCCAGCACCGGCGAAAGCTTCTCCAGCGACAGCGGGTATTCGCGGGCGGGGCGGGGGAGCTTCGCGATCAGGATCTTGGCGTCCTCCGGCACGTCTACGCCGGCATTTTTCGCAATCCAATGGGCGGTCTTGCCCACCACGTCGGGGTTGAGCGATTTCTTCTCGGGGTTGAAGACATAGGCGGATACCTTGGCGGTCTCCTCGTCGCTCAAGAAGCGGCAGCCGTTGTCCTTCATGATCTCTTCGAACCTGGCGCTGATTTCTTTATCCACGATCACCGCCTGCTCCGACGCGCAGATCATGCCGTTGTCGAAGGTCTTGGAGATGATCAGGTCCGTGCAGGCCCGGCCGATGTTGACGTTTTTGTTGATATAGCAGGGCACGTTGCCCGGGCCCACGCCCAGCGCGGGCTTGCCCGCGGAGTATGCGGATTTGACCATGCCCGATCCGCCGGTCGCCAGGATCAGCGAGATGCCGGGGTGGTTCATCAGGGCGTTGGTGGCCGCGATGGACGGAACCTCAATCCACTGCACGCAGTGCTCCGGCGCGCCCGCCTTCACCGCCGCGTCGCGTAAGGTACGCGCCGCCTCCCGGGAGCAGTTCTGCGCCGACGGGTGGAAGCCGAAGATGATGGGGTTGCGCGTCTTGGCGCAGATCAGCGCCTTGAACATCGTGGTGGAGGTGGGGTTGGTCACCGGCGTCACGCCCGCCACCACGCCCACCGGCTCCGCTACCTCGACGTAGCCTTCCAGGTCGTTTTCATCGATGACGCCCACCGTCTTCTGGTGCTCGATCGAGTGCCAGATGTACTCGGTGGCAAAAATGTTTTTGATGACTTTGTCTTCCAGAACGCCCCTGCCGGTCTCGTCGACCGCCATGTGCGCCAGCAGCATGTGGTTTTCCAGCCCCGCGATGGTCATCGCGTGTACCGCGGCGTCCACCTGTTCCTGATCCATTTTCAGATACTCGGCCAGCGCGACGTTGGCGTTTTTCACCAGGTCGTCAATCATCTTCTGGACGTCGATTGCGTTCTCTTCCACGAGGGCCTTTGCTTTGTCCGCCATGGTCAATCCTCCTTCGATGTGTCGCCGGTGCCGTCCGGGGTTCGCGCCCGGCCTCCGGGCGTTCGGGCCGGTCCTTCCCGTCCCTGCGATTTAAATCGATCTTGTTTTATCGATATCATTATATCTATTAGATCTGCCGCTGTCAATGAATTCTGTTGAACGCTTTGGTAAATTTCTTCGTCGGGCCTGTCTTTGCGTTCTCGCAGGAACCGGAATTTTCCATTGTGCGTCGAAATATTCCATGGGGATACTTGCCACAATAGGAGAAAACGCGTGGGAGGATGCGCATGAAACGCATAGGCTTTTTCGATACCAAACCCTACGACAGGCGCTGGTTTGACGAGCTCAAGGGCGGCGACATCGAAATCCACTACTTCGAGGGCAAGCTGAGCCCCGCCACGGTCAAGGTGGCCCAGGGGCTGGACGCGGTGTGCGTGTTTGTCAATGACGAGGTGGACAAAACCGTTCTCGATGCGCTGTACGGCTACGGCATCCGCCTCGTGGCGCTGCGCTGCGCCGGGTACAACAACGTGGACTTCAAGGCGGCCTACGAGCGCGTCAGCGTGGTGCGGGTGCCGGG
>JAEVZE010000387.1 GCA_023392395.1 Bacillota bacterium | reverse complement strand
GAGGAACACATGTACGCGGAATTCGCTTCGGTCTACGACCAGCTGATGGACGACGTGGACTACGAAGCGTGGGCGACGAGTTGCCTAACGCGCATCGCCGCCTGCGGCGTTGAGCCGAAAGATATGTGCGACTGCGGCTGCGGCACCGGCGGCATCGCGCTACAGCTGGCGCGGCGGGGCCTCAAGGTGACGGGTGTGGACATCTCGGAGGCGATGCTCAGGATCGCCTCCGACAAGGCGCGGGCGGAGGGCGTTGAAATACGCCTCGTCCGGCAGGACATGTGCCAACTCAGCCTGCCCCGGCCCGTGGATGCCATCGTGTGTGCCTGCGACGGCGTGAATTATCTGCTGGACCCGATGCGGGTGGCCAGATTTTTCGGCGCCGCGAAGGCGGCTCTCAAAAAGGGCGGGGTACTGACCTTTGACGTCTCCTCCCGCGAGAAACTAAAGCGCATGGCGCGGGAGAAGCTCTACTTCGAGGACCGCGAGGGGATCACCTATTTGTGGACCAACCGCATGGCCTCCGGCATCCTGACGATGGAGCTCAGCTTCTTCGTGAGGGCCGCGGACGGGCGCTACGACCGGTTTGACGAGGTGCAGCGCCAGCGCGCCTACGGCGCGGACGAGCTGCGTATCTGGCTTGAGGACGCGGGTTTTTCCCGCGTCCGGATCGAGGACGGGGGCGACCGCGTCCATTTTACGGGGGTCAACGAATGAAATCCGATGGTCTTTACCACATCACGCTCCTGGACGGGCAAGCACGGGCGTTGCTGATTGATTCCACCCAAATGGTGGAGGCGGCACGGGCCATCCACGGCCTCTCCCGCACCGCCACCGCCGCGCTGGGGCGACACCTGACCGCCTGCGCCATGCTGGGCGCGATGCTGAAAAACGATGGCTCGGTGACCGCCACCGTGAAGGGCGGAGGGCCCTTGGGGACGCTCCTTGCGGTCGCAAAGCCCGATGGTTCGGTCAAGGGCTATGTGGACAATCCGGAGCTCGAACTCCCGCGGGTGAACGGCAAGCTGGCCGTGGGCGACGCGGTGGGCCGCCACGGGCGGCTGACCATCATCAAGGATCTGGGTTTTGGCGAACCCTACGTGGGGCAGGTCAACCTGGTGTCGGGCGAGCTGGCGGAGGATTACGCCATGTACTTCATCGCCTCGGAGCAGGTGCCGTCCCTGGTGTCGCTGGGCGTCTTGACCCAGGACACCGTGCTCTCCGCCGCCGGGCTGATCGTGCAGATGCTGCCGGGCGCGTCGAATGAGGCGCTGACCCGGGTGGAGGAAATCGCCTCCAACCTCAGGGGGATCAGCCAGACCATGAACGGCGTCACGCTGGACGAGGGCGTCCAGCGCCTGCTGGGGCCGCTTTCTCCCCAGGTGATCGGGCGGCTCGACACCCGCTACGAGTGCGACTGCAGCCGCGAGCGCGTGGAGCGCGCGTTGATCTCGATGGGCGAAAAGGAATTGGTTTCGCTGATCGAGGATCAGGAGAGCGCCGAAGTGGGCTGCCAATTCTGCGGCAAAAAGCGCCAGTTCACCCGGGAGCAGCTGAAGCAGCTTTTGGAAAAGGCGCGCTGACCACTTTCTCGCCGCGCGGGCGAAAGCGCTCCGCCTGGCACGCACCCAGACGATTCTTAAAGGAGAAAAAGATGAGCAAGGTTGTGCCCTTTACCCGCAGCGCCGCCTACCTGTACCAGCGGGCGGTCATAAACCGGCGGGAAGGACATCTGCTGGACGCGCTGGAACTCACCCGGCGCGCGCTGGAGAAGGATCCGGGCAACGTCGATTACGAACTGGACCTGGCGCAAGTATTGTGCGAATTGGGCTGCTATGTGCAGTCCAACCGGATCCTTACGCGCATGCTGGCGGAGGACAATACGCTCACGGAGTGCTACTTCGGCTTGGCCTCCAACTTCTACGGCATGAACGACGCCGATTCCTCCTACAAGGCGCTGATGTGCTTCCTGTCCGAGGACCCGCAGTCGGCGGGGCGGCAGGAAGTTGGGGAACTTTTGCACAACCTGTTCATCGCGAGGACCCTGAACGGCCAAAAATCCCGGCGCAAGGCCAGGGCCGCAAAGCTTTCGGCCCGAGGCCTGATGCTGATGCGCTCGGGGGATCTGTCGGAGGCCGAACAGGCGCTCAGAAGGAGCCTGCAGGTCAACCCGCGCCACAGCGAGACGAGGGCGCTTCTTGCCATGTGCCTTGCCAAAAAGGGCGACGTCGAGGGCGCGATGAAAGAGGTCGCAAGGTCTCTCAGGCCTGCAAAGCCGCCGCTTCGCGCGCTTTGCATCGCAGCGCAGATCGAATACAGCACTCAAAACCCCGAGGCCGCGGCCAGGCTCATCGACCAGGCTGCCGCCCGAAACCCCGAGGGCGGGCAGCTTCGCATCCTGCTGGACGCCGCCTGCGATCTGAACATGCACGAGAGGGTATTCGAACTCACTCAGAAGGCGCTGGCCGAGGCCCCCTTTGACCGCACGCTCCTGCACCGCTGCGCGGCTGCCATCGTCAATACGTCCCGCCCGCTGGAGCGCGCCGCCCAGTGCTGGGCCCGCATCAAGCGGCTGGAACCCGGCGACGAGGTGGCCGGCTACTACCTGGCCCATTCGGATCAGAAGCCCATCGACTACGCCTACAGGCTTCCGCCGGAGGTGATCGACGAGCGCGCCGATTACCTGGCGGAGACCGCCCGCAGCGGGCTGGAGGGCGTCGAGGCGGCCTGGACGCAGGGGGAGAAGCTCCAGCGCATTGTACGCTGGGCGCTGGAGTGCGGCGACCCCATCTTTCTGCGCGCCGGGGTCAACATTCTGTCCGCGGTGGAGACGCACGAGGCCGAGTGCCTCCTGCGCCAGGTGCTGCTCGAGCCGGGCGCGGCACAGACGGTCAAGCATCAGGCGGTAACGCTTCTGGGGCTCCGCGGCGCAAAGCCGCCGTTTCTGATGACCGGCGAGGATAAGTTCTCGCTTTCGAGCGCGCTGGACAGCGGTCAATTGCCTCAACTGCCGCTGGCCTACCGGCGGGTGCTCAAGCGGGCGGTCTACACTGGCATGTCGCTCAAGGAGGACTATCCGGCCCGACTCACCATGCTGTGGCTGCGCTACGCCAGCGCGCTGGGCGAAACGCTGCCCGCGCTCAAGGACCTGAACGGCTGGGCGGCGGCGCTCAACCTGTGCCTTGCCCGGTTGGACCATCTGGACGTGGGCGAGGATGAGCTGGCGGAGTTGTTCCGCTGTTCCCGCCGTAAAATGGAGCACATGGCCACCCGCATTTCGCGCCTGGCGCCGCTGGAACCAAAGGAGAAAAAAAGCGATGAAGCCGATTGATTTTGACC
>JAEVZE010000369.1 GCA_023392395.1 Bacillota bacterium | reverse complement strand
GACGTACCAGGTCATCAACCTGTTCCGGAAGATGAGCGTCGTGGAAAACGTCATGGTGGGCATGCACCCGAGACTCGAGTCCGGCTTCTTCTCCTCGCTGCTGCGCACCGGCAAGGAGCGCCAGGAGGAGCGCGCCGCCCGGGAAAAGGCCCACGAATGGCTGAAGTTCGTCGGCCTGGAGATGAGCGCCGAGCAGGCCGCAGGCTCCCTGAGCTACGGCCAACAACGCCTGCTTGAGATCGTGCGCGGCCTCGCCTCGAACCCCAAGCTCATCCTGCTGGACGAGCCGGCGGCAGGCATGAACTCCCGCGAGAAGGAGCAGCTGAACGAGCTGCTGCGCAAGATTCTGAAGACGGGCGTCACCATCCTGATCGTCGAGCACGACATGAAGCTAGTCATGGACGTGACCGACCGCCTGTTCGTGCTCAACTACGGCCAAAAGCTCGCCGAGGGAACACCCGCCGAGATTCAGAAGAATCCGGCCGTCATCCAGGCGTATTTGGGGGGTGAGTGACGTGGCGCTGCTTACGATCAAGGACTTCCATTATTACTACCGCAACATTCACGTGGTCAAGGGCATCAACCTTACCGTCGGCGAGGGCGAGATCGTGACCATCATCGGCGCCAACGGCGCGGGCAAGACCACCACCATGCAGACCATCTCCGGCCTGACCCCCGCCGCGGGCGTCCGGGGCGAGATCACCTTCGCGGGCAAGCCCATCCACAAAAAATCGGGCTACGAGATCACCAAGCTGGGCCTTGCGCAGGTGCTGGAGGGGCGGCACATCTTCTCGCAGCTGAGCGTGAAGGAAAACCTCGAAATTGGCGCGTACCTGCGCAAGGATATGAAGAGCGTCCGCGAGGACATGCAGCGGATGTACAGGCTCTTCCCCAGGCTGGAGGAGCGCAAAGCCCAGATGGGCGGAACGCTCTCTGGCGGCGAGCAGCAGATGCTGGCCATCGCCCGCGCGATGCTGGCGCGCCCGAAGATGCTGCTCCTCGACGAACCCTCGCTGGGCCTTGCGCCGATCATCATCAAGGAAATTTTCGAAGCCATCGTCGCCATCCGCAAGGAAGGCACCACGATCCTGTTCGTCGAGCAGAACAGCAAGGTGGCGCTGTCCACCGCCGATCGCGGCTACGTGATGCAGACCGGCGAGATCATCCTGCACGACCGCTGCGAGAAGCTTTTGCAGAACGAGGACGTGAAAAAGGCCTACCTGGGCGCGGACTGACGGAGGGCAAATGCTGGACTTTCATGGCAAGGCGGTGCTCGTGACCGGTGCGGGCGCGGGCATCGGGGAGAGCGTGGCGCGGGCGTTCGCAAAGGCGGGTGCACGCGTCGCGGTGAGCAGCGTTACGCCGTCGGGCCAAAGGGTGGCCGATGCATTGAAGGCTGAAGGCTGCGAGGCGGTCTTTGTCCAGGGCGATGTAGGAGACGAGCGCGAGGCGGAGCAAATCGTCTCCGGCGCGGCCGGGGCGCTTGGCAAGCTGGACGTGGTGGTCAACTGCGCGGGCGTCGTGACCGGCGGCAGCGTGGAGGAGACGAAGCTCTCCGAATGGGAACGGGTGATGCGCGTGAACGCCACCGGCACGTTCCTCATCAGCCGCGCGGCGATAGCGCACCTCAAAAAGACGAAGGGCGTTATCGTCAACGTGGCCTCGCTGGTTGCCATCAAGGGCGTCGCATCCCGAGCGGCCTACAGCGCCTCGAAGGGCGCGGTGCTCTCGCTGTCCCGCGCGATGGCGGCGGACCTTTTGAAGGACGGCGTCCGAGTCAACTGCGTGTGTCCGGGTACGGTGCTAACACCTTCGCTGGAGGAGCGCATTCAGGCCGAGCCGGACCCGGAAGCGGCCCGCGCGCGCTACGTGTCGCGCCAACCCATCGGGCGGCTGGGCGAGCCGGAGGAAATCGCCGCGGCAATCCTGTTCGCGGCGTGTGCCGAGGCGGGGTTTTTGAACGGCGCAAACATCGCAATCGACGGCGCCGCGTCGCTGTGACGCCGGGTAAAACGGGAGGGAATGAAAAATGCGGGAACAGATCATTCAAAAGGCGCTGGAAAGCAAAATTGTCGCGATCGTGCGGGGCGTGTACGGCGAGGACTGCGTGAAGCTGGCCGAGGCGCTGCATCGGGGCGGCATCGAAATGATGGAAGTCACGTTCGACCAGTCAAAGCCAGCGGAGCTCTCCGCCACCAGTGAAACGGTGCGGCTGGTGGGCGAGAAGCTGAGCGATAAGATGGTTCTGGGCGCCGGGACGGTCACCACCCTCGAAATGCTGGAGTTGGCTCACGGCGCGGGCGCGCGCTTTATTGTTTCGCCCAACGTAAACCCCGAAGTCATCCGCCGGACGGTGGCGCTGGGCATGGTGTCCATGCCGGGCGCGATGACGCCCACGGAAATCCTGATGGCCCACGAAAGCGGCGCGGACTTTGTAAAGGTGTTTCCTGTGGGCGCTCTGGGCGCGGCTTACGTCAAGGCCGTGAAGGCGCCGCTGAACCATGTGAGGCTCCTGGCGGTGGGCGGCGTCAACGAAAAGAACGCGCAGGACTTCATCGCCGCAGGCTGCGTGGGCGTAGGCGTGGGCGGAAATCTCGTCAGCAAGGAATGGATCAAGGCGGGCCGCTGGGCGGACATTGAGGCGCTTGCGGCTGAGTACGTAAAGGCGGTGCGCGCGTAATGGACAAGGTCGTCTGCTTTGGTGAAATCATGATGCGGCTCAATCCCGAAGGCTACCTCAAATTCGTGCAGGCCGAGCGGTTCGAGGCCAGCTACGCGGGCGGCGAGGCCAACGTGGCGGTGTCCCTGGCCAATTACGGGGACGACGCGGCGTTCGTCACGAAGCTCCCCGGCCACGAGATCGGCCAGTGCGCCGTCAACGCCCTCCGGAAGTTCGGCGTGGATACGGCCATGATCGTGCGCGGCGGCGACCGGCTGGGCGTGTACTTCGTGGAGAAGGGCGCGTCCCAGCGCGGCAGCAAGGTCATCTACGACCGGGCACATTCGGCCATCGCCGAGGCCCGGAGCAGCGATTTTGACTGGAACGCGATCTTTGCCGGCGCGGACTGGTTCCACTTCACCGGCATCACGCCCGCCTTGGGCGGCGAATTGCCCGCCATCTGTCTGGAGGCGCTGAAGGCGGCCAAGGGGTTGGGCCTCACCGTCAGCTGCGACCTCAACTACCGCGCCAAGCTCTGGTCCCGGGCGCGGGCGGGGGAAGTCATGGCGGGGCTCATGCCCTACGTGGACGTGTGCATCGCCAACGAGGAGGACGCAAAGGATGTGTTCGGCATCGAGGCCGAGGGCAGCGACATCCAGGCGGGCAAGCTCAACCACGAGGGCTACGTCAGCGTCGCTAAGCAGCTCAAAGAGCGGTTCGGCTTCAAGTACGTGGCCATCACGCTGCGCGGCTCCATCTCCGCCAGTGACAACGACTGGGCGGGCATGCTCTTTGACGGCGAGAACGCCTGTTTCTCGAACAGCTACCGCATCCACATCGTGCACCGCGTCGGCGGCGGCGACAGCTTCGGCGGCGGCCTGATCCACGCGATGCGAAAGGGCTTTGCGCCGCAGGAGATCATCGACTTTGCCGTGGCCGCCAGTTGCCTCAAGCAGACGATCGAGTTTGACTTCAACCACGTCGGCGAGAAGGAAGTGCTGTCGCTGATGGGCGGCAACGCGTCCGGTCGCGTGCAGCGCTGAACGAAGAGGTACATATGTTCGACATCGTGGGAATGGGAACGGCGCTGATTG